>JAUZPI010000084.1 GCA_030706015.1 Bacillota bacterium | reverse complement strand
GTTGAGAATGAAAAAAACCAAAAAGAATTACTAAAGTTAAAAGAAAACACCTTAAATGCAGCTCAAGAGGTAATTGACAAACAAATGAGAGTTGCTCAAGAAATAGCAAGTCTTTTAGGAGAAACTACCGCTGAAACAAAGGTTTTACTCACAAAGCTCAAGAAAGTAGTTGAAGGTGAAGGAGATGAATTAAGGTGAATCTTTTCTTTGATATTGCCTTTGATAGTTTGAAAAAGCATGGTGAAGAGCTTTGTGGTGATATGGTGGATGTTTTGCGCTTAGATGATTGTATCATAATAGTTTTAGCAGATGGTCTTGGCAGCGGCGTGAAGGCTAATATTTTAGCCACCTTAACAAGTAAAATAGCTAGTACCATGCTTAAAGAAGGGGCAGACATATATGAAACAGTTGACACTATAGTAAATACCCTGCCTATTTGTAAAACTAGGCAGATTGCTTATTCTACTTTTACCATTGTTAAAATTTATAATGATGGAAGAGTTTATATAGCAGAATATGATAATCCGCCATTTTTTATTTTAAGAAATAATGCACACCTGAATGTAAAAAAGAATCAATTACTTATTAACGAAAAAAAAGTAAAAGAAACATATTTGCAATTAAATGCAGGGGATATAATTACCTTAGTTAGTGACGGTGTCATCCATGCTGGACTAGGAAATATTCTTAATCTCGGTTGGAGCTGGGATAATGTATGTAATTATTTAGCGAGAAGCTCCCACAATAAATATACCGCCCAAAGTATTACTAAAGATCTAATAAGCGTGTGTTGGGATCTTTATTGCGGAAAACCTGGAGATGATACTACTGTGGTTACAGTTAAGGCAGAAGGGCCCAAGTATGTTAATCTTTTTACCGGCCCACCTAAAAACAACAAAAATGATAGTCTATTAATTCGTAGTTTTATTCAAAGTCCCGGCAAAAAAATCATATGCGGCGGCACTGCAGCCAACATAGCCGAAAGAGAGCTTGGACGAAAGCTTAATGTGAACCTGGACTATATAACCAAAGATATCCCCCCTATTGCCTTCATGGAAGGTATAGATTTAATAACAGAAGGAGTGCTCACACTAGCAAAAGCGGTTAATAAGATTAGGAAATATGGTCACCTATTTTCTCAATGCAGTACTATTAATACTTTAGCCGGGAATGATATAACAGATTACAAATGCGATACCTGCCATATAACCAGCTGCAACTGTGATCCCATAATAAATAATTTGAATGCTGCTGATGGTGCCTCAAGACTTGCAAAAATACTTTTAGAGGAGTGTACTCATTTAACTCTATGGGTGGGAAAGGCAATAAATCCTGCTCATCAAAACCCTAACTTACCTGTTAATTTAAATATAAAACTTGCGTTAGTTGAAGAATTGTCAGACTTACTTAAAAAACAAGGCAAGCTGGTAAATATACATTGTATTGATTAATTAACTGTAAAAAACTTAGTAATATAGTCTCCTTTAGAACATAAAATTAATTATACTGCTTTATTAATGAGCAGCTACTGTTAGCAATAATTAAGGAGAGTTGTTTTTATGTCTATTACAAAAAAGGTTATAATAATTATCGGTTCCATGGTTATAGCCTTGATGGTTGCCGTGTTTATCTTCACTGAAAACATATTTTATAAGAGATTTTCCATACTGGAGGATAAAAATATAAACCAGGACATGTTAAGAGTTACTAATGCCCTAGAGAAAGAGGAATCTTTATTGGATGCCATTAATACTGATTGGTCAGCATGGGATGATACCTATACCTTCGTAAAAAAACCCAATGATGAATTTATAACAAAGAACCTTATGGACGATACCTTTATTAACCTAAAAGTAAATTTTATTATTATATTGGACAATCAAAATAACATAAAATTTGAAAAAGGTTATGACTTTAATGAAGGCAAAGGTATAACTGTTCCTAAGAGCTTACAAAATATGATTTCTTCAAACAACTTTAAATTAGATGATGATACTAACAGCAAACTATCGGGTATAATAATGCTCCCTGAAGATCCTTTACTTATATCCTGTAAACCTGTTATTACAAGTACCTTTAAAGGTCCTATAGTTGGAAAGGTCATTGTTGCTAAATATTTAGATACTCAACTAGTTAAGCATCTTTCACAAGTAACAGAACTCCCTATCACTTGGTTTGATTTTAATACTCCTAAAACAAAAACAAATATAGCAGCAATAGGTTCCTATAATGCTACTGGTCAAAAAAACATTATCAATAAAATTGATGCTCGTACTATAGTAGGATATACGATTATAAAGGACATAAATGGCTCACCAAGATTGGTACTAAAAACCACCATACCCAGAAATATATATATTGAAGGTGAAATAGGCAGACGTTACTTCATCATATTATTATCAATAACCTGTACAACATTTACTATTTTAATACTGTGGCTTTTAACAAAATACGTAGTAGGTCCCAGTGCCAGGCAGAAAGTTCTGCTTGATACCATTCCATGTGTAGTATACTTTAAGGATAGTAATCTTCGGTATATTGGTGGCAATAAAATGTTTTATGATAAATTAAATATTTCGGAGAAAGAGTTAATTGGAAGCGAAGATTTTGATCATTTCCCTGTAGACCTAGCAGAACAAATGTATAATGAAGATACAGGAGTTTTAAAATCAAAGTTACCAATATTAAACAAAATAATTAATTTCGTTGATACTGAAGGAAAAAGCGTATGGCTTTCGGAATCAAAGGCCCCGTACTTTGACAAGTATGGTAGAGTAAAGGGATTAGTTGGTATTTCAATTGATATTACAGAACAGAAGGAAGCTGAAGAAAGGGTTATTTCACTTGCTTATACTGATCAATTAACTAATTTACCCAATAGAATAATGTTTGTTAATGAACTTAATAAGCATTTGGGTCTTAACAAAGATTCTCAGAATCCATTATGCATTTTGTATATGGATTTGGATAAATTTAAGCTTATAAATGATACATTAGGTCATACAGTCGGAGATTTATTTTTGCAGGAGGTTGCATATAGACTTTCTTCATCAATTGATAAAAACAGTATATTAGCACGTTTCAGCGGAGATGAATTTGCAATACTTATACCTAATGTTGATAAAAAACAGACAATATGTAAGCTATGTACTGATATTCTTCGCACCATAAAACAACCTTGGCAATATAATCATAATATATTTCATATAACAGCAAGCATTGGAATATCTATTTATCCTACAGATGGGCAGGATTATGATACCTTGTTAAAAAACGCTGATGCAGCCATGTATAAAGCTAAAATTCGCGGCAAAAACAATTTTCAATTTTACAAAGCCATACTTAGTGATGAGGCTTTAGAAGAATTATCTCTTCAGGATGGTTTAAGACAAGCCATTAAAAACAATGAATTTGTCCTTCACTATCAGCCTCAAATAAATATATTCACCGGAAAAATAGTTGGTGTGGAGGCCCTTATAAGGTGGAATCATCCTCAGCTGGGATTAATATATCCTAATAAATTTATTCCTTTTGCTGAGGAAAATAATTTAATAATTCAAATTGGCGAATGGGTAGTTCGTACAGCCTGCCAACAAAATAAAATTTGGCAAAATAAAGGTCTTGCTCCTATAAAAGTAGCAGTTAATATTTCCTCAAAACAATTTCAAACCTCAAACCTAATAACAGTAATTGCAGAGATTTTAAAAGAGACCTCTCTAGATCCTAAATATCTGGAGGTAGAAATAACAGAAAGTATTACTATGAGTGATCCTAAAAAATCTACTATAATAATGAACAAACTTAATAAAATGGGAATCAATCTAGCCTTAGATGATTTTGGTACTGGTTATTCTTCATTAATGTATCTAAAAAACTTTCCTATAGATAAAATTAAGATTGATAAAACCTTTATTGATGATATCATTAGTAAATCCGCCGATACCTCCATTGTTAAAAGTATAATAAGTTTATCAAAAAATATGGATTTACAGGTTATTGCTGAAGGTGTTGAAACAATAGAGCAGTTGGAATTTTTAAGAGAGCACGATTGCGATGAAGTTCAGGGTTATTTGTTTAGTAAACCTATCCCTGCTGATGCATTAGAACAAATGCTAAAAAATAATGAACAAGTTAATGTTCAATATAAAATAAGCAAGGATGCTTGATTCCTTGCTTATTTTTATACTAAAGTTTAATTCTAACGTTGCACATATTTAGTATGCAGCAGTTTATGGGCTTTTTCACCGTATGGCTTACCCAAAAATTCCTCGTATAGTGCTACAATATCAGGATTTTCATGGGACTTTCTTATACTCATACTCCTATCCTCATTATATATGCCTTCCATCCTTTTCTGCAAAATTTCATATTTCCCATGTATATAAGGCTGCCCTCCACCATCGATGCATCCACCAGGACATGCCATGATCTCGATCATATGATAATTATTTTTTCCTGATCTTATATCATTTAAAAGCTTTCTAGCGTTTCCCAAGCCATTGGCAATTGCCACCTTTATTTCTGTACCTTTCAAGTTAATTGATGCCTCTTTTATTCCATTAAGACCTCTTACTGCCTGAAATTCAACGTTGGCAAGCTCTTCTTTAGTAATCCATTCATAGGCTGTACGAAGAGCTGCCTCCATTACCCCTCCAGATACTCCGAATATCACCGCTGCTCCTGTAGATTGACCAAGAGGTCTGTCATATGCGCCATCATCTAACGAAGCAAAATCAATTCCTGCTTCTTTTATCATCTTAGCCAATTCTCTTGTACTGATAACAATATCCACATCTTTACCCATTTCTTCTCTTGCAGCCTCATATTTCTTAGCAAGACATGGCATTACAGATACCACCACTAACTTTTCAGGAGATATGTTCATTTTTTCTGCTAAGTAGGTTTTCGCTATCGCTCCAAACATCTGCTGTGGGGATTTGCAGCTAGATGGTATATCTAAAAGATCACCAAATTCATGTTCAAAGAAATTAATCCATCCTGGGCAGCAGCTAGTGAGCATAGGAAGTCTTCCACCATGTTCAAGTCTATGCATAAGCTCACTTGCTTCTTCCATTATAGTTAAATCTGCTGCAAAATCAGTATCAAATACCTTGTAAAATCCAAGTGCGCGTAAAGCTGAAACCATCTTTCCAGTGACAGAGGTACCAGGTTCTATACCGAATTCCTCTCCCAAAGCTGCCCTTACAGCTGGGGCTGTTTGAACTACAACCACTTTGTCAAGGTCATTTAGCGCATCCCAAATTAATGATGTATTATTTACCTCTGTTAATGCTCCTGTAGGACATACTGACACACATTGCCCGCAGAAGGTACAATTGGTTTCAGTCATTGGAAGTGCAAATGCTGGAGATATAACTGTATTAAATCCTCTATTTACTGGAGATAAAACTGAGACAGTTTGGATTTTGCTGCATACTGTTTCACATCTTCTGCATAAAATACATTTATCCAAATCTCTAACAATAGAATAACTTGAGGTATCCCTAGGATAGGTAGACATCTCTCCTCTGTACTTCATTTGTCTAATTCCCATATCTGCAGCTAATTTCTGCAATTCGCAGTTAGTGTTTTTTTCGCATAGGAGACAATTCTGAGGATGGTCTGACAAAAGAAGCTCTACTACATTTCTTCTAGCCTTTATTGCTCTTATGGAATTGGTTCTTATTACCATATTATTAGATACAGGGGTAGAACATGCTGGTGCCAAATTTCTTCTACCTTCTACCTCTACCATACACACTCTGCAGGAACCTGGATTATTAACGGTTTCATGATCATGTAATCTTAGATAACACAGTGTAGGAATTTCTATATTCAGAGTTCTTGCTGCCTCCAATATTGTAGTTCCCGGCTCCACTTGTATTTGTTTATTGTTTATTGTTAGTGTTATTAAGCCCAAAGCCTTTCACCTCTTTCCCTAACCTCTTACAATAGCGCCTATTGGACAAGAACTGTAACAAGCGCCGCATTTTATACATTTATCTTGATTAATATTGTGTCTCTCCTTAACCTTACCTGCAATGCATGAAACAGGACAGCCTCTTGCACATTTTGTACATCCGATACATTTATCGCTAACTTCATATCTCATTAATTTTTTACATACTCCTGATGGACATCTCTTCTCCTTTACATGAGCCTCATATTCATCCATGAAGTATTTCATAGTACTCAGAACTGGATTTGGAGCAGATTGGCCTAGTCCACATAATGAAGTATCTTTTATTGTTTCTGCCAATTCCTTAAGGTCAGCCAAGTCCTTCTCTGTTCCCTTTCCATTTGTTATCTTTGTTAGTATCTCTAATAATCGCTTATTACCTACCCTGCATGGTGTACATTTTCCACAAGACTCATCCACAGTAAATTCCAAGTAAAACTTAGCTATGTCTACCATACAATTATCTTCATCCATTACTATCATTCCGCCTGATCCCATCATAGAACCTATCTTAATTAAGGATTCATAATCTATAGGGGAATCTAAGTATGCAGCAGGTATACATCCGCCTGAAGGACCACCTGTCTGAACTGCTTTAAATTTTCTACCGTTCTTTATGCCCCCACCTATATCGTATATTATTTCTCTTAAGGTGGTACCCATAGGAACTTCTACAAGCCCTACGTTATTGATTTTTCCTGCCAGAGCAAAAACCTTAGTTCCCTTTGACTTTTCAGTACCTATTGAACTATACCATTCAGCACCCTTCATTATTACAGCAGGTACATTTGCAAGGGTTTCTACGTTGTTTACACAGGTAGGCTTATTCCATAAGCCGCTTTGTGCAGGAAAAGGTGGTTTGTTAGTTGGCTCCCCTCTACAGCCTTCTATTGAATGTATCAACGCAGTTTCCTCTCCGCATACGAAAGCTCCAGCACCATACTTTAGTTCCAAATCAAAATCAAATCCGGTTTCTAGAATATTTTTTCCTAGTAATCCACATGCCCTTGCCTCTTCTATCGCTATTTTTAATCTGCCTATGGCAAGAGGATACTCTGCTCTTATATAAATATATCCTTTTGAAGCTCCTATTGCGTACCCTGCTATCGCCATACCTTCTATAACGCTGTTTGGATCTCCTTCAAGTATAGAACGATCCATAAAAGCACCTGGATCTCCCTCATCAGCATTGCAAATAATGTATTTTTCACTGCTTTCATACATTCTGCCAAAGGACCATTTCTGACCAGTTGAAAAACCGCCTCCTCCTCTTCCTCTAAGACCTGAGCTTGAAATAAGTTCTATAACATTTTCAGGGGTCATCTCGGTTAATACTTTTCCTAAGGCTAAGTACCCATTAGCTCCAATTGACTCTCTTATATCTTCTGGATTTATTAAGCCGCAGTTTCTAAGAGCAATCCTAATTTGTTTTTTATAAAAGGACATTTCATCCTGTCTTTTCACTTTCTTCTTTACGGTAGGTTCTTCATATAAAAGTCTTTCAACTATATTTCCTTTTAACAGATGTTCATTTACTATTTCATGAACATCTTCTGGCTTAACTTTAACATAGAATGCATTGTCAGGACTTATCTTTACTATAGGTCCTCTTTCACAAAAACCAAAACATCCTGTTATGGATACCTTTACCTGATCAGCTAGCCCTATCTTCTGTATTTCGTTATTTAGATTTGCTAATATCTCATCACTTCGAGATGATTTGCAGCCAGTTCCACCACATATCATTACCTCTCTTTTACATCTTTGTCCCTCAACCTTTACTTCATCCTGATGTGAAATTTTCCTGATATTCAATAGTTCTATATATTTTTCATGAGCTTTTACCAATTCTTCTAGAGAACTTATTCTATTCACGGCTATCCCTCCTATTCGCTGTATTCCTCTATTAATTTACCAACCTGATCCTTGGTAAAATGTCCATATACTTTGTCATTAACAGTAACTACTGGAGCCAAACCACATGCTCCAACACACCTGAGAACTTGGAGAGTATATTTACCATCAGAAGTACTTTCACCAACCTTTATTTTTAATTTGTTTTGAAACTCCTCCAAAACCTCTGCTGCTCCTCTCACAAAACAAGCTGTTCCCATACAAACATTGATTACATATTTTCCTGATGGCTCCATGGTAAAATAGGAATAGAATGTTACAACCCCATATACCTTAGATACAGGAACATTAAGTTTTTCAGCAACAAACACCTGCACCTCTTTAGAGAGATATCCAAAAATATCTTGAGCCTTATGGAGTACTTGAATTAGTGCTCCCTCCTTCTCATGGAGATTATTTATAAAATTTCCTAGTTCATTATACTTTTCTTCTATGGACTTATTTACGCACATTGGAATATACCCCCTTTTGCGTTAATGTTTTAACATAATTAATTATATACACATTCCTGTAAAATATTATGAATATTTGAAATATTTTAAACTTATACATATAATTTTTATTTCTACTGTAAAATATATGTTTCTAAAAGTTTAAATAGACAAGCTAATATACATTTTTCAAAAAATTAAAGCGACGCCAGAATCCTCTTCTGGTGCCGCTTTTCAAATATTTATACGTAGGTTTGAGTTCTGCTTACTCTCTTATATTCATCGCATCCTATTATTGCCTCTTTGCCGTTTAACTTAGTCTTTAGCATAACTTTATGCCCCCATAAATCAACTATATATTTTAGTGTTTCTTCAGCATAAACTAAATTTAATTCTCTTCCATCATACACATGTTCAAGAGTAAGGGTCTTATCTGTTCTCGACATATCTACAACCCGTATATGAGGAACCATCCCCATTCCGCAAGAACTGCTTAAATTATTTCTAATATATGTCCAGCCATTATCATCAGAAACCTCTTTAATAATATAATCGCTGCCTCGTTTTACATATTCAAAGAGATTCAGCTCTGTACATAATTCCTGCGTTAAGTATCTTCTGATGAAGGATTCGTCTCTCTCCATCATCCTTACTTCAAATATCTTTTCTTCCCCATATCTTTTAACTAAATCTTCATACATCTTGAAGCCTAGGAAATAAGGATTTATACTGCCCTCAAGTGGAGCTATAACATCATTATGTCTCTTAATAAATTCAAGATATAAGCCTGTATCCAGATCTAGTTTTTTTAGTATGTTGTAGTGCCAGTAACTAGCCCAGCCCTCATTCATTATTTTAGTCTCAATTTGGGGAATAAAATATCGCGTTTCTTTTCTTACAATCTCAAGTATATTTTTTTCCCATTCTGATAAGTCTCCGTAGTTAGCAATAAAATATAAAACGTCATCTTGAGGTTCTAAGGGGATTTTATTTAAATCTGGAGGATCTATTTTAACATACCTTTCTAGTATGCTGTGTCTAGAACATTTTTGCCTGTATTCAGCAAGAAGCTTTTTTTTCATTTCCTCATCGCTTAAACTTTTCATTCCAACAGTTCTATTAGTTTGTAATTTTATACCATGTGCAGCATTTAAAATCTTTTCAACATTTTCATAACCAATACTAGGATCGTTGGTATAGCTTCTTATAATGTCGGCATCATTTTTAAACATTTCCAGGGTATATCCAGCATCCGTTCCTTCTTTAAATAGCCTATTATTTTTAAAGAAGTCATTATGTCCATACACGTGAGCAATTGTCAATATTTGAAGGAGGAGAGTATTATCTTTCATCAAATATGCTAAGCAAGGATCAGAATTTATAACCATCTCATAAGGTAACCCTGTAAGATTATATTTATACAATGTCCTAATCTTTTCATAGGCCTTACCAAAACTCCAATGTGGGTACCTGGATGGCATACCAACGTAAACCTCATATGCAATCATATCATTGTAGCTTATAATATCAAATTCCTGAGGATAAAAATCCAGACCTACACTTTTTGCCATATCCTCAATTTTTTCGCTCCACTGCTCCAATTGACTTAATGTATAATCCACTGCTTATCACCCCTCCTTCAAATCGTTTCTAAGCATACTTTTAAATGCATACCATAAGTCTTCTTTTTTACTTATGGATGTCACTGCAAAGTTTTTATGATGTATTTCGTCCATATACTTTTTCTTAATGGTACTATAATAAGCAGCCGGCATTATCTCTGCATACCCAAATAAATTACAGGTTTCACAAAGTTTTTTACCATATTCCACTGCCCTCTCGTTATCCTCAGTCCAGTTGTCACCATCACTAACATGGAACGCATATATATTCCAAAAGGATGGACTGTATCTTTCCTGAACTACTTCTAAAGCTTTTCTATACCCACTTGATATATATGTTCCTCCAGACTCTACTTTGTGAAAAAATTCAGTTTCCGTTACTACCTTTGCCTCAGTGGAATGTGCAATAAAAACTACTTCTACATTTGCATATTTCATTTTAACAAATTGATATAACAGAAAGAAAAAGGATCTAGCTAAATACTTTTTTGATTGATCCATGGATGCTGAGGTATCCATAATACACATAACTACAGCATTAAATTCCTTCTTCTTTGTTTGCTTAATTCTATGATATCTTAAATCATCTTCCTTAAAAGGAAATCGTTCAAATTCTTGAACATCTGCATTTTCTTCTAGAAGAGCCCTTTTAGCTCCTTGCTTTCTTTTCAATTTTTCTATTACAGTACGTTTTTTAGCCAATCTTGGTCTAATACCATTTTTCTGATAACCAGCTCTTTTAGTTGAATTTTCCGATAAAACCTCGGAAAATCTTTTTTTATCTAAATTAGGTAAATTTAAATCATCAAATATATAATTAACTACTTCTTCAACAGTGATTTCGGTTTCGTAAATATCTTCACCTTCATCATTGCCTGCACCTTTGTTTCCCTTAGCTTGATCCTTTTCGCTGCCAATCTTGTCTCCTCTCTTTTCAGAACCATCGCCGCTTCCAACCCCAGGTACATTTTTTCCATATACAAATTGGTATTCCTTTAATCCTTTTATGGGCACTTTTATCTTTCTGTTCTGACTTTGACCTATTATACTTTCTTCGGATAATATGTCTGCAAGATTTTTCTTTATAGAATCTTCAACTAGTTGACGATGCCTTCTCTTGTCTTCCACAGCCCTATCATGATCAATAGGATTGAATTGCCTAAAAATAGCCATACAATCAATCCTTCCAGAGGTTATTTGCTGCGTATTTCAGAATAACATCGCAGCAGTGATCACAATAGCCGTTGGATTTCATCTCTTCAACCATTGAACTATACTTCTTATCTTGCTCCTTATCCCTAACTTTTGTTTTAGTAATTATTCTTGATAAATCCTTTACAGATGCCACTAATTTCTTTTCAATAGCTTCTTTTAATGGTTCATAAGAACTATATATTATCTTGCCGCCATTTCTTATCAAATAGAACATATAAGAGGTAACATCTGTTCTAAAGCCCTTAGCTGAACTCTCTGATATACCAATTTGCTCTTCTATAGATCTCATAAATCTCTCATCTGGTTCTAATTCCTCTCCAGTAGATTTATCTTTTAATTTTGCTTTATTGACATAGGCTTCTGCATTATCTAGGTAGTTATTAAATAAACTTTCAGCCTGTTCTCTAAAACTGTGTATAAATGCTCTAGTTATTTCTTTTTCCAATATCTTATTGTATTCTTTCCTAATAGTATCCTGAACAAATGCTAAATATTTATTTTTTTGTTCATCTATCATATCCATTTCTTTTAGAGATTTAATAATACTCTCCATAGCGCTTAATGGATTTATACAATTATGCTCTGAAATTGAAAGAGCATTATCTATTGCTTTAATTATAAATCTAGTTGATATTCCATTCATTCCTTCTCTAAGACCAGTTTCTTCTCTCAGCTCTACAATATCTATCTTCTTAGTTGTTCCCTTTTCTACAATGTCTTCTCCATTATAAATTTTTAATTTTGTTAATGGGTCTACTTTATTTGAAGGTGCTAGTCTTGATAATATTGCAAACATTGCAGCTACTTCAATTGTATGAGGTGCTATATGTGCATTGAAATTACTCCTTTTTAAAATCTTTTCATATATTTTAACTTCTTCATTTAATTCAAGACAGTATGGGACCTCAATTTTAACAATTCTGTCTAGAATAGCTTCGTTTGTATGATCGGATTTAAATTTATTCCACTCAGCCTCATTTGAATGAGCAACAATTACACCATCAAAGTAAATCATAGAATTTTTACCTGGGGATGGTATTGACTTTTCTTGAGTAGCTGTTATAATTGTGTGAAGATATTCTACATCGTTTTTGAAAACTTCTATAAATTCTACCATTCCTCTATTTCCCACGTTAAATGCTCCGTTTAATGATAATATTCTTGGATCATCTTCTGGATATAGATCCATTTTAGATATATCAACAGAACCTGTTAATACTGATGTATCCTGATTATTTGGATCTACAGGAGGAACAACTCCTATACCTTTTCTCGATCTAATTGAGAAATCTGTTGATACTACTGGGAACTTTTCATAATGTCCATTATATTCATGTTTCAGCCTGTGTCTGCATACTGGACATAAATCTCCTTCAATTTTTATGCCTAAGCTTTGCTCAAATTCTTTTCTCAAATGTTTAGGTATTAAGTGCAATGGTTCCTCTCTCATAGGACAATCCTTAAGAGCATAAATTGGTTCACTAGTCTCTAGTGCTGTCTTCAATGCTTCTACAAGAGACGATTTACCAGCTCCAACAGGTCCAACCAAATATAAAACCTGTCTAGCCTCTTCACCTTTCATTGCAGCAGAATAAAAATAATTCACCATTTTCATAAGAATCCTATCGATTCCAAAAAAGTCATCCCTAAAAAAATTATACTTCTTAATTATTTCGTTGCCATAAATCTTTTTTATTCTTGGGTTCTCTTCAGGTTTTAGAACCTCATGCCCTTTACCCATTATTATGTCGTACATTCTCTTGTGGGATAACTTCACTATATCCGGATTATCTCTTACTAGCTGAATGTACTCTAGAAGTGTACCCTCGAACTTAGTTTTCCTTCTATTTTCTCTATCTTTTTCTATAAGTTCTTTAAAATCCATGAAAATCCCCTCCCCTTCAAACTAGGAACTATATGTCAACTTTCAGATTACTATAGGTGCACTATGCCCTTTAGCTGCAATTTTTTATTGTTAATAATTAATATGATTCTATATTCCATTTTAAAACTAAAAATAATTATTTATCTCAAAAAGAGAAAAAGAACCTCATTAGGCCGCCTGAAAGCCGAATGAGGTTCTTTATGTTATCATTTTACGCAATGCCTTAACAAAATTACTTTTAAATTATATATCTACTTAACTAAAAATGCAACAGTTTTTTAATAATTAATATCAAATCCTCCAAGCTTAAGTATCTTTTCTATTTCTTTTGGGTTACGTGGTTTGCTAAAGTAATATCCCTGAATCTTATCACATTTTTTATTTTTAAGAATATCAAGCTGCTCTTTTAACTCTACACCTTCCGCTATAATATCTAATTTCATTTTATGTGCTAAAAGTATAATACCTTCTGTTATTGACTCTTCAAAAGGCTTATTTCCAATATCATCTATGAAAGATTTATCGATTTTTAAAGTATCTATAGGCAATGTCTTTAGATAACTAAGTGATGAATATCCTGTTCCAAAATCATCAAGAGCAGTTTTAACTCCCATTTCATGGAGTTCATGCAGTATATTAACGGTTGAATCCAAAGACTTCATTACTGCATTTTCAGTTATCTCCAATTCTAAACATTCTGGAGGTAACGATGTTTGCTCTAATATCTTTTTTACCTTATAAACAAAATCATCTTGTTGAAGCTGAATTGGAGATATGTTAACCGCTATAGTTTCATAACTATAACCTTTATCCTTCCATTTTTTATTTTGCCTGCAGGCAGTTTTAAGAACCCATTCGCCAATGGGTATGATAAGCCCGGTTTCTTCCGCTATGGGAATAAACTCTAGAGGAGATATATTACCTAGTTCAGAATTGTTCCATCTTATAAGGGCCTCTAAACTAACAACCTGCCCAGTTGATGAATCAACCTGAGGCTGATAATGAATTTCAAATTCATTATTTTTTATTGCATGCCTTAGCTTTGCTTCTATCTCGGTTTTTCTTATTAGACCTTCATGCATAGATTTTCTATAAAATTCGTATCTATTTTTCCCAAGATCCTTTGCTTTATACATAGCAGTATCAGCATTTTTCAATAATGTACTCATATCTTTTCCATTATCCGGAAACAAGGTAATTCCAATGCTAACGGTTGCATAAACCTCACTATCCTCTATAGTAATTGGCTTTCTAAAAAGATTCAATATTTTGTTTGCTGTATTCTCAGCATGGCTGATTCCCTTAATCTTGCTTTGCAATATAAGGAATTCATCTCCTTCTCCTCTGCAAAGTAACTCTTTTTTCCCAATGCACTTTTTTAGTATCTCAGTAAATTTCTTTAGAATTCTATCTCCATACTCAAGTCCTAAGGTATCATTTATATTCTTAAAATTATCTAAGTCAATAAAAAAAATTGCCCCTTTTTCATCCTTATCTATATTTAAATCTTCCAATTCAATATTAAGCCTATTTATAAAAAAATCTCTATTGGGTAAGCCAGTTAATGCATCATGATATGCCATGTATTGGATTTGTTCCTCACTAGCTTTCAAATGTCTTTGTTTTTCTTTCAATTCATTTGTTTGGTTTCTTAATTCTTCTTCTGCTACTGCCAATTGTTCATAGACACATGATAATTTTTCACTATTTTCTCTAACTTTCTTTTCCTTTAAAATTAATCTCTTCTCTAGTTTTCTTTGATTAATTTTATTTACACATATATCTTCAATCAATTGCGAAATTTCTATTATAAAATCAAATATGAGCCTTACATTAGGCCTTCTAACTTCTGGGTTATCTCCAATTAAACTCAAAACTTCTTTTTCACACTCTTTTGACTCATAATTTAAAAGCGAACAAACCAAAAATCCACTTGCAAACAATTCTGCTACAACTTGTCCATCTACCCTAATCGGTATACCAATGCAAACCAGACCATCTTCGTATTGGAACATATCCATTTTGTTCTTAATATCGTAACTCTTCATAATATCATTTATGTATTTTTCTTCAATATCAAATAATTTTAAATTGTTTTTACAGAAGATTACTCCTTCGTTTTTTTCATCACTAGAGACTATTATAACGTCATTTTCATCTACCATAAAATATGATACAGCTGTTATCTTATGCATTCTTTCCAACAATCTTTTTATCTTTTCAAGGCTTACTAGTTCACTAAAACTATAATTCATTTTTTCACCACCGTTCACTTATACCTTTTTCTCTCCTATAAACTGAGTTCTTAGCGTTAAAGACGCTTAAAACTCGTTATCCATGGATGTAGCAGCCGTTATCTTCCGCTTGTAGAAGCGGGAGTTTTTACGGCTGGTAGTCATCGGATAAATTTATTACATGGATATAAAAATATCCACAAAACTTCCATTTACTAAACTTAGAACTATTAATGATACACACTTTTTATTATATTATACACATAAAACACGTTTATTACAACGTTTACAATAATAACTCGTAGATAAATGTAAATATTTTATTAAATGCTTTACTTTTTAAATTTTCTCATAACGCCTAAAAATCACTCATATATTCTATATTCATTAGATTTATCACTAATTTATACCATTTTACTTTTACTTACATTAGTGATATTATTTACTAGTACTATAAAACAAGGGGGAATTGCCATGGAAAAAATGAAGAAGAAACCTAACCCTAAATCCTTAATGGTATTGCTTACTGCAATTATTTTAGTTGGCATAGCCGCAGTTGTAGCTAACCAGTTTAATTCAAAAAACACTAAAACTTCACCTTCAACAAAAGAAATAAGTAACACAAATAAAGATAATACAAAAAATTCAGATCCTAATAAAACATCATCTAATGACAATAACAGTTCTTCTACAAATGATAAGAACAATACTAATGCTTCAAGCAGTGAATCTACACATCAAATTAACATGAGCCAATCTATTAATGTTAACAATATAAAATATAGGATATTAAACATAGCAGATATAAAAGAATTAAATCAAGACAAAACAAATAAGAATGCAAAATCAAACTTGATAATTATAACATTAGAAATAACAAACTTAAGCTCTAAATCAAAAACCTTTGAAAGTCCTGTTTTCAAATTAAAGAATAAGGCTAATACCAGTAGTTATGGTGTTAATAGTGTAGAATTAGCATATTCCAATAAGGATCTAAAAGAATTGAAACCAAATGCAGCTGTAAAACGAACTCTTGTATTTGAAACCTCTAAAAAGTCCACTGATGATACATACATCCTGCAGTGCTCTGGAGGAGTATTCTCTAATTCATCCATAGAAGTAGTACTAAAATAAAATTCAAATTATATAAATTGCATTTCCTATAATAATAATCCCACGAGTTATTCGATATAAATCTATAACTCGTGGGATTATTTACTATGAGCTACTTATTCTATTCATTGGTGCGCCCAGAGGGAGTCGAACCCCCGACCTCCGGATTCGAAGTCCGTCACTCTATCCAGCTGAGCTATGAGCGCATATATTATTCTGTAAAGCATTAGCCCAAAATCTTTCGATTTCGGGCTTATACCTTATATTTATTGGAGCGGGTGAAGAGAATCGAACTCTCACAGCCAGCTTGGAAGGCTGGAACTCTACCATTGAGCTACACCCGCATATTG
>JAUZPI010000083.1 GCA_030706015.1 Bacillota bacterium | reverse complement strand
CCAGTGATTATGTGCGCAAATTAAGTCTATACGAGCATTTTAAGGTTAGAGAATACTGGATAGTAAATCCTTTGAACAGTACTATATTGGTTTATAGGCTGGATGATACCATGTATTATTCCTCTCCTGAAGCTTATACTTTTAAAGATAAAGTAAAGGTTGGCATATATGACACTCTTGAAATCAATTTTGCCGATATAGAATTATAATAAAAAACAAATAACATTAGTACTGTTTTGCCACACTAATGTTATTTGTTTTTGTTACTACTAACACTAGTACCAAACCATTACATTGCTTGTTGTAAAGTATAAAGTTCCTTATATGCAGTACTTTCAGCCATTAACCTTTCATGTGTGCCTTTAGCTACAACACGCCCTTTATCTAAAACGTATATAATATCTGCATTTTTAATAGTTGACATTCTATGAGCAATGATAATGGTAGTCTTGCCTTTTCTTAATTTATCAATATTCTTTTGAATACGAAATTCAGTTTCAGTATCTAATGCGGATGTTGCTTCATCTAAAATAAGTACCTCTGTATTTTTTAGAATGGCTCTTGCTAGTGCAAGTCGCTGCTTTTGTCCCCCGGATAAGGTAGTTCCACGCTCACCAACTTGTGTTTCGTATCCATTTGGAAATTCCATAATAAAATCATGACACAACAGTTCTTTACATATGTGCTCAATATCTAATTGATTATATTCCTTATCAAATACCAGATTTTCTTTAATGGTGGAAGGTATAAAATGAGGTTGTTGAAAAACCACTGAAATTTTATCTGAATATTGCTTTCCATAGCAATTTATTGGCATATCATTAATGGTAATCTCCCCCTTATCCGGTGAATACAATCTAAGCAGCAATTGGCCAATGGTTGATTTACCGCTGCCACTTGCACCAACAATAGCGATTTTCTTACCAATTGGAAAATCCATTGATAGATTATTAAGAACTGCATCAATATCAGAGGAATAGCTAAATGTTACATCTTTTAATTGTATTGATTTAATATCACCACTAAAATCCACTGAACCAAACTCCACACTGGCCTTTCCCATTATAGACTGAATAGCTTCAACAGACGCCTCTAGTCGTTTACCTGTTAAAGCTTGTTGAAACAATTGCCCAATCTCCGTTACTAATTGATCCACAAAAGTAAAACTTACAACAAATTCACCTAGGGAAATCTTGTTTGAAATCACACCAATACCACCAAATAAAATTGCAGCAAGTTTAGTTCCGTAAAGAAAAGGTTCACTTATAAACAATATTTTGTTATTATATAAACCTTGCTTAATAATAGCCTTAAAATAATCTGAGAACTTTTTCTCATAATGTTTAAACTGCCACTCTTGACGATTATATGCTACAATTTCTCTAATTGCTGAAATACTTTCTTCAATGGTAATAGAAGTATTAGCTTTTTCCTCTTTTACCTGCTGTGAAAGCATTTTTGTTTTCTCACCAAATTTATGAAGTAAACCATAATAAATAATTGCTACTGTTATTACAACAAGCAGCATTGTAAAATTAATACTTGCTACTGAAAATGATAAGAATACAATGGTAAGAATATTTTTCACCGATTCTGAAAGTATTTGATTAACAGATAAATCGCTGGCATCTGCTATATTATTTCTGATATTATTTAATAGGCTGCCTACGTGTTCTTTATTAAAAATTGCAGTTGGTATATCATAGATTTTTTTCAAAAAATCCTTTGTTAGACACATTTGAAGCTGATAACCAATATGAAAAAAGGTGACCTTTCTAACAGTAAACCACAATTTAGGGCCAAAGAAGAAAATGGCATAAAGTGCCAGTATTTTAGGAAATTCATGATACTGCTTTTGGCTGAAAACTTTATCAATGAGGTCACGCTGCAATAGAGTTGCTATAATGGGTGTGAAGCTTTCTAAAAACACTGCAAAATACCCCAATAAAAACCACTGTTTCTTGTTTATATATTTAAATAGGAATAACATACTAGACTTCATTTAGCGCACCTCTCATTACTAGTGTATAAAACAGGCCTTTCTTATCAATTAATTCTTGGTAAGTCCCTTGTTCAGCAATTTCACCTGCTTCAAGCACGATAATTAAATCATATTCTCTTATTGTAGAAAGCCGATGTGCTACAGTTACAACTGTCCGACCAGCTGATAATTCCTCTAAGGATCGCTTAACAGCTGATTCAGTAACATTATCTAGCGCTGATGTAGCCTCATCTAACAGAATAACCTGTGGCTCCTTAAGCAGCATTCTAGCTATGGAAATACGTTGTTTTTGACCACCAGATAAACGGACACCTCGTTCACCCAGCATGGTATCATATCCTTCTTCTGTATCCATAATAAATTGATGTGCGCTGACTCTTTTAGCAGCTTGTACAACTTCAGCCTCAGTTGCATTAGGCTTTCCAAACTTAATATTGTCTTTAATAGACATATTGAATAAATATGTATCCTGAAACACATAGCCAAAATTTTGTCTTAAGTTCTCCAGCTTTAGCTTTCTAATATCATATCCTCCTACTGAAATTTCACCATGGGTAACCTCATAAAATCGTCCTATTAATTTTAATAGTGTTGACTTCCCGCTGCCGCTTCCTCCAACAATAGCGGTTTTTTTTCCAGCTGGAATTGTAAAAGATATATCCTTTATGATTGGTTGGTCATCTCTATAAGTGAAAGAAACATTTTTAAATTCAATATCAAAATTATTTATTTGTACATCTAAACTATTATCATCTTCTATGACATCTGGTTTCAATTTTAAAAATTCATATAAATACTTAGCATAATTCAGAGCATTATACTGAGCGGGGATAATATAAAAGAACACTGAAAAACCTCTAGAGACAAGCCCCATAAGAAAACTATAACCAATGAGCTGTCCAAGTGATAACTGACCACTTTGTATTAAATTTAAACCATAAAAATAAAACAAAACAATGGAAACAGTTAATGTAAGTCCAACAGTTGTATAACGAAAATGCCGCCAAAAAATTGACCACATTCGTGCAATCCTAAATTCATTAAAATCCTCCATGGTTCTCTTTATAAACCAGTCTTTGCTTCCCATTGCCTTTAATTCGGTTGCAGCTTCAATAGTATCATATAGAGATTGCTGTGATACTTGTGCAGCTCTTGTTTCAATACCTAAATAATACTGTATTCTTTTATTTGCTGTTCGATTAAGAAATACATAAATAATATTTCCAACCATAGCAGCCCAAAAGAATACAGGTTCACTAGAAATCAGTATAATCGATGGAACTGTAAATTGAGCAAAACAGTAAATGAATTGAGGAAATAAGAATGTATATGTTTGCTGTGTCTCATTTACAGCGTTCTCAAATAGAGCCAAAATTTGTCCTGTAGGTACTTTCTCATAGTAAGAAAAACCTAGCCTTTGTAACTGCACCATTAAATCCGTTTGTTGGTTTTTAATAATTTTATTAGCTATGATTTGTTCTAATAAGTTAAACATTGATTTTACTATTAATATCAATACAACGATGCCGCATAAAATCAAAATTTGATTTACAAGAGTATGCATACTTTTTATTGGAATAACGTTATCAATTAAATATCCCATACGGCGAGGGATCATTAATTCCCCCCAAATCATCCCCCCACCACATAACACATATAATAAAGTTGGTAATATAAATGGTTTGAAATAACTTAATGTCCAAAAGTATAACTTAAGAATTTCTTGCTTTTCTAATTGTTTTTTCATTTTTAATCCCCACTCACATTTGGTTAAATTCTATGCTTTCTCCATCCTTTAGAACTATGATTTTATCATCCATATCCTTCAGTTCTTTTCTTTCCAGAATACAGTGATTCCAGGCTTCTAAGTGAATTGGTAAAATTATGGACTTTTCAGTATGTGTTAAAATTTCACCTATATCTTCTTTGCCCATAGTAATCTTATTTCCATTTAGTACTGCATTTCCCGCATAGGCAATTATATGTTCTGGTTTTTCTGTATTTAATACTTCTTCAATTTCAGTACACCACACTGTATCACCAGTAATATATAAATTTTCATTATTGCTGCTATTTAAAACAAATCCAAAAGATTCACCCATCAATTTTTCAATTTCACCTATACCATGTCTTGCTTTAGTTAATTTAATATTAATATCCTTATACTGAAGTGAAGCTTCAATAGGCAGAACCTTCTTAAATCCTAGTTCACTTATTTTATCTTTATAGAAGCTAGGACATATTATTTCTACATCTGGTCCATATATTTCTAAAACTTTTTCATCTAAATGATCCCTATGTGGGTGAGTTACTAATATTGCATCTATAGAATTTAATGTATCATTCTTAAAATCTATATCCACTAATGGATTATTTACCATCTTCCCTCCATTAGCTGGAGACAGCGTACCTTTTGAATAGAATATGGGGTCTAATAGAAATTTTGTACCTCCAATATTTATTAAACTTGTTGCATGTCTTATTAAAGTAATTTTCATAAGTACCTCCCGATTTTTATTGCGCTTAATTTACATTATATCTAGATTGTTCAGTCCAATTTATTCCATCATATTTAAGTGTTATTGAAGCACCCGAAAAAGCTGGTTTGAAGTCTCCTTGAGTTAGAATAATGTTTCCTCCACTAGTTATATATCCAGCATTGGCACCGCTTTTGGAAAAGGTTATAGTAGCTGTTCTGCCTATCCACGCTATTCCGGCTATAGATTTATACGCATAATTACCGATGTTATTGATAATTGGGTAATCTGTTGAAGGTACGAGTACGATTTTTAAATTAGCATTATCTAACCATGCAGTATTATATCCTTTTGGTGTGTTATTAATCACCAAAATAGAAGGAGTATTGCTATAAATATCTGCTACATTATCCTTTATCGTTGTATTTGTGGCTGCATTAATATCTATATCTTGTCCATTATTATAGGTACACCCAAGGTGAGTATTATTTTGTATAATATTGCCATCACATACAGAACCTATAATCTGTATATTCCTAGAAGGTTTAGCAGGAATTCTGTCATCAATTGTTGTGTTATTATCTAATGTGCAATTTTTTGAATATTGTACCCTTAAAGGCACATCACCATTATTGTTACCATTGACGTTTGTAATTGTGTTTTGTGTTACTAATGTGTTTTGATTAATGTACCTTCCTTGCGGAGATTCTAGCCATATACCTGTGCCATTTATGTTGCTTACGTTGTTATTTGATACAGTTGAATCTGATAATTCTAGCTGCATTCCAATACCGCAATTATTAATATCATTATTAGATATAGTAATATTTTCATCCATTATATCTACTTGGCCTATAACGTGATTACTACTTGGATCTATCCCTCCAGTTCCAGCTCCTATCCCGACTGCGGTGTTATAGATGGTATTTCCTGACACCAAAACATTGCTAGTATTGCGTAAATGAATACCTAAACCTAAAGTCTTATCATGTAGTGAATTATTTGTTATAGTAATATCATGGCTCAAGCCTTGTACCCCGTCGTTATATATACTAATAGGCTCAGAGTGTTGATTTTTTCCTCCCCATATTTCATTGCTGTCAATTGTTACATAATTTGTCGGCGTTCCTACTGATATTATTCCAGAATCTGTATCATATATACTATTGTTTCTTGCTACTATGTGGTCACATCCATTTTCTAGTGATATACCAACATACCAGTTATCATGTAAGTAACAGTTCACAAAAGTTAGGTTGCTGCATGTTATCATTTTTATCAATGCATGTCCTGATTGTATATCACCTGGAACAACATCCATATTGCCATCTATATTAACTCCATCAAATACCATATTTGATTTATTGCTCGCTTGTATTACTCCAGTATTTATTTGACTTGTGGGAGCTGCTATTAGTGTTGCACCCCCTGTAGCTTTATAAGTAATATTACTTTCCACAAATATCTTATCTGCATAATATCGTCCGCTGCCAAAGTCTACAGTTGTATAACCATTATTTTTGGCATACTGTATAGCATTGTTAATAGCACTGCTGCTGTCAAAATCACTATATCCAGCTTCATCAATAGAATGCGCTCCAAAATCTTTTATATTTACAGTAGTAGAATCAGCTCTTACATACTTAATTGTTATGATTTGAATTGTGAATATAAAAGTTAGAATAGCCACTGTAAATATCGTTTTTATCTTTCTCATAGAATCATCCTCCATATTTCTAATTTTTATCCGAAGTAAATATTGTAAATTGTTAAAAGTTATCTCACAGAAGTAGAATTTTGTCCATAGGAGACCATTTTATTTAAATTGGGATTAATCATACTATCCGTGTTTACCTAAATATCATTCTTCTGGTAAAAAGTTATCATTAATTTTTACCAAAAGGGCAAGCATATAGACACATACCACATATCTCAAGTTTGCCTAATGTCTTGAGTTTATTGAAATATTCTTCGCACTTTTTTACATCTAATCTTAAATCACGTGGTTCATGTTCTACATAATTTCTACCAAGTAGGGCTTCAGCAGGACATGCTTCAACGCACCTTTTACAGTTACCACATTTACTTTCTAGTACTTCTTTATTATCTTCAAAGGGAGCATCGGTAAGTACCGTTGTCCACCTTACCCGAGGACCATAATTAGGATTGATTAAAAGACAGTTCTTCCCTATCCAGCCAAACCCAGCTAGTCTGGCAGTAAGTTTATGTGATATGGAAGCGCATACCCTATCACTGTCTATACGCTCAGCAGCTGGCAGCGGCATTACTCTGTAACCACTGCGTTGTATTACAGAAGCTATAATTGAAGCAAAATTATCTAGCCTATTATTTATTACATCATAGGCATGGGTTTGGTTTTGAAGTAAATTTTCATATGAAGCTCTATCCTCTAGAAGATTTACAATGCTATTTTGCAGTACTATCCCAATAGATAGTGCTCTTGGATAATCATAAATCAAAGAACCGCTTATTTCGTTAATTTCATTTTGAACCTCACTGATACCTGCCACACCAATAAAGTCAATACCGTGGTAATCACCTAATTCTTTTATTCTTTCTAACAGATTCATACTCCTTACCTCTTATATCTCTTTAATTGCTTTCAAAACCGTAGTTTCCCTAAGTACCCAGCTATTTGTGTTTACGTCATTCTTACTAAGAATTTCTTCATTTACTTTAATGGCTTCATCTAACAAAACCCAAACTGGTTGAAAATTCAATTCAGACTCATAATCATCTAATTGCTGGGTAGTCTTACTATCAGATACTTCACACATGTAATAAGAAGAAACCATCTCAAAAATAGAGTTTTCATCATACTCGTCTATATGCCTTTCAGTGACAATCCCTACTATACCTTTTACATTATTTACAATATGTCCAGTTTCTTCTCTGACTTCTCTATTTAAAGTCTGCTCATGGCCTTCTTCTTCCAGTGCTCCTCCACCAGGGAATTTATAGTCGCCTTTGTTTGTATGTACCATAAGAATGTTATTGTCTCTCAAAATAATTGCTCTTACAGCTTCTCTGTGATTTATATTTAAACTTATTTTTTCTTTATCTATTTCTTGAATTCCTAGTCCGTAATTAAAATTCAAAGTAACACCCCTCACCTTAAATAATCATTTCAGTTTCAATCCTGTACAGAAAAATATTAGCTAAAACATTTGCATATAATTAAGTTCTCTCTTACAGTTTGCCTAAATTAATATTTAGAACCATGCATCCATATAATTCTAAATATTTTATATTACACCATAATAGTTACTTAAATCAATTATATAGCATTATAGTAAACTTGTACATCAACAAAAGGGGAACAATCTCCTTCTGGATTATGTTCCCCTTTTCTATAGCCAAACTTATTTTTACTACTAATTTATTTGGACATTTTAATGAATTCTATTCTATATTTGCAGAAGTTTTATGTGATTTAGGGTTAGAATATGAAATTAATAATCTAAATACACATATAAAGAAAAGACATTCTTTAGAAGACATTAAGATTATTATAAAGAGAAATAAATTTTCTGTAAAAAAAATTATTCAAGAGAATTATGTTATGAGATTTGTAGATGGTAATTCATTCTTTAATCATTATTTTATAAAGTTGGCATTTTTACAAGACTGGAAAGAAATAATCAATGAAGATAACTGGAATAATGTTTTTTTTAATTTGGAAAATAGGCTAAATGATATTGCAAGTAAAAAAGGTGAAATTGTATTTAATGTCCCTATGGCATATATTGAATGCGAAAAATGAAATATAATATGCTTTGAATATGTAATAATATCGTTACTCAATGTTCTTATATTGAGCATTATATATGGAAAATATCACCTATAATTTTTTAAGGCTATATTTCAACACAACATTAGAACATAGCCTTTTTAAGTTTCTGCCTTCTATTTCTTCTATTTTTTTATAACAGCTATCCAAACCTCTTGACGATTTTCCTGCATATAACACTCAATAACTGGAAGGTCAGCTAACTCATACCCAGAACTCGGAAGCCACTCAGTATAAAATTGTTTATAGACCTTTTGTGTTGCTTCCGGCAATTCTCCATTGGCTTCAAAAACCGCCCAGGTTGCAGCTGGATAGGCAAATCCCTTCATTCCTTCAATTACTGGGACATGCTTGCAATCTGGTACATCAACATGATTTGTTACCCCGATAATATATTCCATTTCATCTGAGTCACCCCATTGCCCTCCTTGAGCAATTCCTAAGAACCCTGCTGGTCTATAATCAGGAAAGTTCTCAAAGAACTTGTTCATTGTTCCATCCTTCCATGAATTTTCCCAAATCTGTGGAATTATTTCAAAGGCTGTTGAGGTTTTTATTTTGTGTGATACTCCCATTACTTTAAATGCAGGCCATTGCTCAATTTGATAATTCATATGATTCTCTCCTTTTATGGTAATTTGGAAGGAGAGCTTAGGGCAGGATTTTAACTTAACTGTTTGATTCCTTACACTTGAAGGCAGTACTCCATGAAAATTTTTGAACGCCCTGGTAAATGAATCCTGAGATTCATATCCATACTTCAAAGAAATATCAATTATTCTTTCTTTACTATTCAATAAATCAAAGGCTGCCATGGTTAAACGTCTGTTTCTTATATATTCAGACAATGGCTTGTCCGCTATGTATGAAAACATTCTTTGGAAATTATAAATAGAACAGCCTGCAATTTTCGAAATAGTTTCATGGGATATTTCCCCTGCAAGATTTTCCTCTATGTAGTTTATTGACTCATTTAATTGCTTAACCCAGTCCAAGCTTCTCACTCCCAATTCAATTATAGCTTTTTTAACAATAACCTTACCCGATATTTTATGCCGCATTTTGCAGCCTCAATCTAAAGTCAATACCTTATTACTTATTGTTTTCAGTATAAAACTTTAGGGCTTGTCCAATAAATTTAGAGGCACCAGCTCCATATTTCTTATCCATTGCTTTTGCTAAAATAGTCTCTGACAAATACTGTTCTGCTTGATAGCTCCAATAATTTTCTCCCACTGCTACCTTTAAAGCCTCATGCTGCTTTTCAGTATCATTCACTATTTCAGAAATTATTTCTTGAATTTCTTTTGATAAACGGTCTTTACTTAAGTCAGCTGTAAGCTTTTTATATAGTTTTTCTATTTTAGGTTCATAGTCC
The DNA here is from genome assembly GCA_030706015.1 of Bacillota bacterium. Taxonomy (GTDB): domain Bacteria; phylum Bacillota; class Clostridia; order Clostridiales; family Clostridiaceae; genus JAUZPI01. The sequence goes on along the minus strand of JAUZPI010000083.1, from coordinate 7,453 downwards.
CCTAAATAAGTTTCTAAAGCTTTTCCAATAAATTCAGAAGCGCCACTTCCATATTTCTTATCTACTTCTTCTATCCAATCAGGATATACTAAGTAAAGTCGTGCCATAGAGCACCAATAATGGTCTCCCATATCAGTACTAAAAACTTCATAATCCTTTTTAACTGTATTAGTTATTTCACCAGCAATTTGCTGGATTTCCTTTGAATAAGGATCTTTACTTAAATCAGCTGTAAGTTTTTTGTACAGCTCTTTTAGTTTAGGATGTTTATCATTAAGAAAGTCTTTTTTAAAGTCATCAATTTGTTCTGCTTTAGTTATTGCCAAAGAATTATTCAAATTTTTCTTTACAGCTTCAGCATATTTTTTTATACTGCCATATTGTTTTATTGCCATTTCAGCAATCTTTGCTTCCCCGGCTTTCATTTTTTCAATCATTTCATCAAATTTATCTAAGCTTCCTAATTGTCTAATTACCTTGTCCTTATTTTCATTCTTAAATTCTTCCAGCACATTATAATATTCACTCATATCAAATTCCTTAAAACTCATTGTATTGCCTCCCTTTAAGGTTTTATTTATAAGCTCTATCAAACCATTTAATCTATCTCGCTTTAAAATTATTAGTTCCTTATGATTTTCTAGTGCTTTCATCCTATCAAAGTGAGGACTGGTTATGATTTCTTTAATTTCCTTTAGCGGTAAATCAAGTTCTCTAAAGAATAAAATTTGCTGCAAGGTTTCAAGAACTTCATCATCATAAAGCCTATAACCTGCTTTCGTTAATTTTGTTGGTTTCAATAATCCAACTCTATCGTAATGGTGCAGCATACGCACACTTATTCCTGTTAAATCCGAAACTTGTTTTACTGTCCTCATAATTTCACCTAGCTTTAATTTTAGAGCTTAACCCCACCTTTTACTCTGCCGGCATGAGCTTGTCAGCATTATCAACCTCTTACTATATATTACACTATGACACAATGTTAGAGTCAACACTTTAACAGGAATTATAAAAACACCATAACACTCCACTTTTGGTTTTATGGTGTTTTCTATGTAATATTATTCAGTAATCTTATCAATAAGTTTAAAATAATTTTCAAATGTTTTAGCACAACAATTTGGATTTGATATTTTTATACCACCAACACGCAATCCAATTAGTGTAAATGCCATTGCCATTCTATGATCCTCGTAGGTTTCTATAGTCTCTGGATGAATTATACCTGGATAAATTCGAATACCTTTTTGTTCCTTCACTTCTTCACATTGTATTCCCAGCTTAGTCAATTCCTGCAAAATAGCGTTTATTCGGTCAGTCTCTTGATGTCTAATATGTGATATATTCTCAATTGTTGTTGGAGAATTTGCAAAGGGAGCAAGCACAGCTAATGTCATAGTCTGATCTGAAAAATTATTCATATCAATCGTTATCCCATTGAATATTCCATTATTTACTCCAGATACTCGTATTCCTTGCTCGGTATCCTCTGTTACACAACCTAATTGTTCTAAAACATCTAAAAACTTAATATCACCTTGTATTGAATTATAATGCACATTTTTTACAAGTACTGATGCGCCAAGCAGCGGAGCCATAGCATAAAAGTAACAGGCACCAGATACATCAGGTTCAATATTATATGTTTCAACATTATAATGACAGCCATTAGGTACGGTATATATACTTCCATCCTGTGTAAACTTTATTCCAAACTGTTCCATCATGCTAAGAGTAGTACGTATATATGCTCCTTTTACACGATTACCTAACATTTGAATTCTTAAACCTTTAGGCAATAATATTCCTGCCATTAAAAGTGAACTTGCAAACTGACTGCTAATATTTGTATCAATTGCTATTTCCTCTATAGTTACCCCATTAGATGATAACCTAAAAGGAAAGTGCCCTTCTTCTTCAAGACAATGTATCGAAACACCACTTTGCCTCAATATTGATAATAATGGCTCCATAGGTCGTTTCTTCATCTGCTCAGAGGAATTTAGAGTATAATTACCACCTGCAAATGCTAACATGGTAGTCAAAAATCTTGCTGCTGTTCCTGCGCTTCTAACATTAATTTCTGCATTACGATTAGGAATATTACCAGCAAGACCGTATATGGTAACTCTCTTTTTGTCCTCCTCAATTATTACCTCAAAACCAAGGTCAATTAAACAACTTAAAAAAGCTCTTGAATCATCACTAAATAAAACCCCATTTAAGGTACATTTACCATCTGACAGCGCTGCTAACATTAAGGCACGATTTGTAATACTTTTTGAACCAGGTACCTCTACCTCAATTTGCTTTTTGCCAGTATATTTCCTAACTGTATAGACTTCTTTCATAATAACTAACTCCTCCAATTGGTGATAAATTTATTAATATGTATTTCTTTTTAGCCATATTTCATCAAGTTCGACGTTTATTACCCTATTATACCACTAACCACCAGTTTTAAAAACTGACAGACTGCATCATCATCCTTGACAGAAGTAATAGTGTCAGGGTCATCACTTAAAAATAAATAATCCGATGTCTTCCAAAGGAATTACAAAAACACCATAAGACTCCACTTTCGACTTTATGGTGTTTTTAAGAATTTTATTCAACTAATTTTTTGACTTCTTTCACTGGCAATCCTATAACCCTTCTATAAATAGATTCTTTCTATTTTACAATTATGATTTTTCGTTTTTGAATCGTAACATATTGCAACTAATAATACATTTTTATACTCTTTAATAAACTTTTGGAAATACTCCTTTTCTTTCATCTGCTTTATTGCTGTATCTACAGTTTCATCTTTTTTAAGCTCAAGAACAAATGTATACATAACCAAAAGATTCATCCTGAAGAGCTTTCTCAAATTCTCTCATTAACTCTTTATTAGGTATTTTTAAATATCCATCATAATATGATAAAAAACCTAAAATTATCATAGCTGAATATATTTCTATTTTAGTTTTTGGGGGCTCTTGTCCAGCTCTGAATTCTTCATTTATTATTATATCTACCTCATAACCTAATACCATTTTGATTACATCTTCACGTACATCCATAGTATTATATTTAAGATATTCTTTTACTTCATCCATAGCTCCAGTATTAGTCCAATAACTTATACATTTTCCATTTTGAAGGGCTTTAACTACTGAACGCGGATTATATATTTTATCGCCATCTTCATTTATGTATCCGTTATACCAATCACTTATTTCCCTAAAAGAAATCTTGCTTTGCTTGTGACATAATATTTTTACTTCTTCCTCTGTAAAACCGAAATATCTTCCATAAAGCATATCATTTAACATAGTATACTCATCAAACATGTTTAAAGCCGATGTACTTGAATGCTTATTTATCGGAAGTACTCCCGTCATATAAGCTAAAGCCACATATGACCTATCCTTTAATAGATTCCTTAAAAACTCTAGGAAATCATTTTGGTTATCTTTAAATAAATTATTATTAAATATGTAATCCCATTCATCAATAATAAATATAAATTTATCATTTGTAGCATCCAGCATATCGCTTATTGTAAAATACTTTTCCGGGTTAATTTCTGGATATTGTTCAACAATATCATTTATAATTGTATCTTTTATCATCTTCATATAGTCAACATAAGTATTTCCTCTATCCGATAACTTATTAAAGGATATACTTATTACATTGTATTTATTTAAATTTTCTAAATAACTTTCACTGTTGCTTATTTTAAGATTATCAAAGATATCCTTACTATCAATACTTTTAGTATAATAAGCTCCCAACATGTTAATAACACTAGTTTTTCCAAATCTTCTCGGTCTTGTTATACATATATATTTACTCTTACTAGATATTTTTTCATTTATTAAAGCTATTATTTCTGATTTATCAACATAATACTTCTCATTGAAAAGTTCTATGAAATTTTCTATGCTAACTGCTCGAAACACTATAACCGTGAAAAATTCACCGTCTGTACTTATAAAAATATTAGTTTATAAGAATATATTAGAAAAACCTATTTTGTAGTGTCAGACTTTAGTAAAGAATATAATATCAAATCAACAATACCTTGACCTTTCCAATGAAATCCTTGCCTGATTATTCCCTCTTTAACAAAACCATTTCTTTGTAATACATTTTGCGATTTAATATTTTCTGGCATCACATAGGCTTGTATACGGTTAATGCCAATATCATTAAAAAGGAATTCAGTCACTGCCTTAACGGTTTTTGTAGCAATTCCCTTACCCCAAAACTTATCATTCAATCTATAACCTATTGTTATCATATTTACATCCTGAGAATAGTCAAATAGTTCAGCTACACCAACAATGTTGTTAGGCTCGCTATTTAAGCAAATTCCAAGAAAAATTTCTTTTCTTTTATTAAAATCCCTTTCAAAATGCCCTATCATATTTGCAACAGTAGCTTTATTCTTTTTAAGCATTACAGGAGAGTACTTAAAAAGCTTTTCATTGCTATATATTTCAAAAAGGCTGTCCAGGTCAGAAGCTTCAATTTTTCTTAGTGTTATTTCATTTGCTGTAATATGGGGAAATTGTTCATATGGATTTTTACTCATAAATATCATGCACCTCTCGTACTAAATAATGTAACTACAATATCAAAAAAACAACCACTCATTAAAAGAGCGGTATAACTTATTTTAAGTATAACTAAATTTTAGCTTTATGCACAACTGTGACTTTTCTTCTTCTTTATTTTCTTGCAAATTCAAAAGCATATCTTATTTCATAGATAATCTGTCCCACTTTTCATTTTGTGCATATTTAATCATAAAGATAATTTTTATATAAAAAGGAAGTGCTTATAGTGGATAAAAACATACTTTTTTACGAAAAACCCTTAATACTTAATGTGGAATTAGCAAAGCTAATTGGGCTCAATGAAAGTATAGTGCTTCAGCAAATGCAGTATTGGCTGGAAAAGAGTCATCATACTATTGAGGGAGTTAAATGGATATACAACACCTATGCAGATTGGAAACTTCAGTTCCCTTTTTTCAGTGAAAGTACTATTAGGAGAATAATTAAAAGATTGGAGGATAAAGATATTATTCGCAGCTCCAATTTTAATAAGTCTAAGATGGACAACACTAAATGGTACACTATAAATTATGATTTTTTTTGCCAACTTCAGCCTGAACAGAGCCTTGAGCAAATTGAAGAGGTATCCTGTTCAACTTGGCCAGAGGAGCAGACTAATTTGGACAAAGCAATACCAGAGAATACTACAGAGACTAACTTACAAGAAGTTGAAGTTATAGAGGAGCCTGCTGGCTCTCATTCTAAAACTGGTACAAGTACCTTTGGAATAGAAGAAAGTGAATTGAACACCATCTGTGATTTCTTCACCCTAAACATTCATAGGCTTACTCCTTTTGAGTATACCCGAATACATAGCCTATACGAAGAATATAAGAACAAGGATCTTATCATAAACAGAGTTCTTAGCGTCAAAGACGCTTAGAAATCGTTATCCAGGGACGTAGCAGCCGTTATCTCCCGCTTATAGAAGCGTGAGTATTACGGCTGGTAGTCATCGGATAAAAGCTATGGAAGTAGCTATTGTAAATGATGTTAAGAAATTGAGATATATTGAGGCAACACTTTATAACTGGAAAGATCAGAAAATTACTACTGCAGAGGCAGCAGTAAAACAGCTTAAAGAGCTTTTAGCGAAAGGAGGTAAGGGTAATTATGGAGGAAAGAAAATCAACAACTATAAATCATATTCAGGCATCCATAGAGAGGATGAGTCAAAAAAGCAGAGCAAATATGCAGGCTACAAACCCAACGATCCAGATGTACCATCAGAACCTATCTTCTGTGAAGGGCTTATCTAAAAGGAATTGATAATAGTATAATACAAGACTTATGAATAGATTACACCATACTCAAGTTAATGGTATAATTAACATATTGTTGTTGTGAAATTCTGCATAGCAGTAGACATTATGCTAGAAATAAATACAGTAGTTTAAAAAGATGGGCTTTGAGGAGGTTTTTGTACATGCAGCTTGCTGTTTTAGCTGATATACATGGAAATTTAACTGCATTAAATGCTGTCCTTAATGATATTAAAGGACTGAATGTTGATAAGTTTATTATTGCGGGTGATCATATTATAGATTGTCCCCAAAATAATGAGGTACTAGAAAAAATCAGGTCTCTTGATGCATACGTCATACAAGGAAATAGAGAAAAATATATTATGGAATACCATAATGAACTTCATGATGAATGGAAGGAATATAAACAAATGTCAGCTATAGTATGGACATACAATAATCTATGTGCAGACAATCTTAAATATATTTCTAAGTTACCGGAGCAACTAAGTATTTCTCTTCCTAAAATGGATTCTATAAGGGTAGTCCACGGTTCCCCCTTTGATATCTCTGAGAAAATTTTACCCCATGAGCATGCTGAAAAAATTGAAGGATTTCTTAATGCTATAGAGGAATCAGTTTTAATTTGCGGCCATACCCATGAGGCCTGGAACAAGGTGGTGAATAACAAATTGATACTTAATCCTGGTTCTGTGGGAGTGCCTTTTAACGAAAATGGCTTTGCTGAATATGCAGTTTTAACTTGGAAAGAAGAGCATTGGACAGCCACTCATCATCAAGTTGAATATAATATAAATCAATTAAAACAATTATTTTTCCTAAGCGGACTCTACGAAAATTGTGAGACCTGGTGTAAATTAACACTGCAAAGTATAAAAGAAGGTAAAGATATAAACATGGAATTTCTTAAATATGCTTATGATTTAGCTAAAAAAAATGGCTATAGTAATTCGAAACTAATCCCAGATTGTATTTGGGAAAAAGCTGACGAGCATTGGTTTAAAAAATAATCTCTCTTATCATCTCTGGCGTAGAATAGCACAAATAAACAACATTACAAAAGACATGATCACCAGTAATAATTAAATCAGCAGCTTCTATATCTACAGCAATTGTGCTTAGCGTATCTTTCTCTTTTATTACAGCTTTCTCCACTTGGAGTTTCTCCCCTTACCTACAACTTCTACTTTCCCTTCAACTTTAAGCTTTTCAAACACTCTATTTATAGTAGCTTCTCCTACATCTGGACATATAGTTCTTATTTCACTTTTAGTAAAATACCCTAACTTTCCTTCTATCGCCATCTCTATTCTTTCGCTCTTACTGCCCTTAGTATTTTCAATAAAACCTACTCTATCCTCTAATTCCTTATATGCTTTTATAATAACACCTAGAAAATATTCAAGCCATATATATAAATTATTTTTCCCGTCATGCCATAACATTGATGATTTATTAAGTGCTTCATAGTAAGTTTCTTTGCTATCCTCAATAATTTTTTCTAAACTAATAAATCTTCCAACCTCAAAACCACTTTGATACAAAAGTAAAAGTGTTAATAATCTAGACATTCTT
>JAUZPI010000082.1 GCA_030706015.1 Bacillota bacterium | reverse complement strand
ATTATGCAGGTGTGGCGGAATTGGCAGACGCACTAGACTTAGGATCTAGCGCCTACGGCGTGGGGGTTCGACTCCCTTCACCTGCACCATTAACAAAACAAATCAATAGTTGCGGGAGTGGCTCAGTGGTAGAGCGTCACCTTGCCAAGGTGAACGTCGCGAGTTCGAATCTCGTCTTCCGCTCCATGCGGGTGTAGCTCAATGGTAGAGTTCCAGCCTTCCAAGCTGGCTGTGAGAGTTCGATTCTCTTCACCCGCTCCATTTTGATTTATTGGGATGTCGCCAAGCGGTAAGGCATAGCACTTTGACTGCTACATGCGTAGGTTCAAATCCTGCCATCCCAGCCACCATAAAAAACCTTGCGTTTATAAGACGCAAGGTTTTTTTATTATATATTTAGCAACATAACAAGATATAAAAAACAGATATAATTGTCAACAAAATTAAGTAAAGTAATCCACAAAATCTATAATAGTTATCAACATATGTTAATAACTATTATGAGTGTTTTTCAAAATGTGTATGGAATTCCGATAAATAAGGGTTAAGAATAAAATATACTATTATTGATATATAATAAGTTATCAACATATGGCATTGTGGATATTGTGGATAAGTTGAATAACTAGAAGATCAATGTGAATATTAGAATGAAAGGAAATTATGTATGTTTATAGAGAATACTGTAGTAAGAGCCGAATTTATTAAGCGTCCTAATAGATTTCAAGCTTATGTGAAACTTAATGGTGAAGAACTAATGGTTCATGTTCCGAACACAGGAAGGTGTAAGGAAATACTAATTCCGGGGTGTACAGCACTTTTAAGAGAAGAAAATAACCCAGCAAGGAAAACAAGGTATGATTTAATAGGCGCATATAAAGGAGGTAAGTTTATTAATATAGATTCCCAAGTTCCTAACAAGGTAGTAGAAGAGGCATTAAAAGCTGGAAGAATTGATGCATTAAAAAAATACACCATAGTACACAGAGAAAGAACTTTCGGGAATAGTAGATTTGATTTTAAGCTTTCAAATGAAAAGGGAGAAGCATATTATTTAGAGGTGAAAGGAGTTACCTTTGAAGAAGATGGATTAGCTCAGTTTCCTGATGCGCCAACGGATAGGGGAAGGAAACACTTACTGGAATTGATAGATGTGAAGAACGCCGATATGGGAGCAGGGGTATTATTTTTAATGCAAATGGATAATATTAAGTGCTTCAAGCCATATGATGAAATGGATAGAAAATTTGGTGAAGCTTTAAGATTAGCGTTTAGTAATGAAGTAGATATCTTTGCCTATGAGTGTCTGGTTGATGAGAAGAATATTACGTTGAACAAAAAGGTAAATATATCATTATAACATATGTACTTTATAGTACTCATTAATTATAATTAGTTTATATGATAAATAGATTTACTTAATAGAGGGGTGCATTATGAAATTTGAGTATTGTCCTAAGTGCGGAAGAAAACTAGAAGAAAAGTATAGCTGGGATGAAGGTGGGGTACCATACTGTCCAGCTGATGATATAATGTATTTTGATACTCCAAAACCATGTATAGTAGTAGCTGTTGTTAAAGAAGATAAGATTTTATTACTTAGGCAAAGCTACATATTCAAGAATTCTAAAGTACTTATATCCGGTTACGTTTCAAATGGTGAGTCTGTAGAGGAAACTGTCATAAGAGAGGTAAAAGAAGAAACAGGTATAACAGTTAAGGAGCCTAAATATTTAGGAAGTGAATTTTTAGCTTCTAAAGAGTTGATAATGTTAACGTTTATGGCTGAGTATGTAGATGGTGAAATTACTAAGTCAGATGAGGTTGAGTGGGTAGACTGGAGTAACCTAGAAGATGCACTTTGTGAAATGTGCGAGGACGAGATAGGTAAAAGAGTAGTAAGAAAAGTATTAAAGGAACTTCGTTATGAAGGAGATAAAGCTTATAGATGTGACAATGGTACTTGTGAATTAAAATTTTAAGGATGGCATGCTGAGGTCAATATTTATGAAACTTAAAAGGTTTCATATAAATAGCTGAACCAAGGCATGCCTCTAATTTTATGATTTAATACATATTTGTAATATTTTGTTTACAAATACAATATGGTATTATACATAAAACAGTGATAATATATAATTAGGTTTGCTAAAAAGTAGATAGAAATAAAAAGTAAGTAAAAGCTAGAATGTATGATATAAATTAGGTATGGGGAGGTGAAAGGCTGGGATGGGCTATGAGAATAGTTTCAAACCGGTTATGAGATGGTTGAAAAGGTATCAAAAAATGTACCACAGATAAAAGGAACATTGAGAAGCCATATGATAGAACTGCCAGATGTAATAAGAAATGCCAGTGGCATTAGAATATTTGGTAAAAGACTAAAGTCTTTTGTATTTACTACAGATGTTGCAGTCATAAGAAATACTAATGCTGATGCAGTAATTGCAGTATATCCATTTACTCCTCAACCAGTAATAACAGCTGCGCTTGTCTTGGCTGCAGATGTTCCAGTATTTTGCGGTGTAGGCGGCGGACTTACAATGGGGAAAAGAGTTGTTAATTTAGCTCTTGATGCCGAGTTTAAAGGTGCAATGGGAATAGTAGTTAATAGTCCTACATCAAATGAAGTTATAAGACTTGTAAGGGAGACAATAGATATTCCTATAGTTGTTACTGTAGTATCAGAATATGAAGATATACAAGCAAGGATTGATGCTGGGGCAACAATTCTAAATGTCTCTGGTGCAAAAAAAACTCCATACATTGTTAAAAGTATAAGAGAAAATTTCCCTGATTTCCCCATAATAGCTACTGGCGGTAACACTGATGAAAGTATAAAAGAAACCATAGAGGCGGGGGCAAATGCGATTACATATACGCCTCCAACTACAGGAAAGATTTTTACTAGCCTTATGGGGAAATATAGAGATATATACAAGGAAGAAAGTCAAGAAAGAGAAGAATAATAAATATGTATTTCACCTCTGCCTTATGGTAAAAATAAGTCAAGAGGTGATTTTTTATGAGAAAGAGAAGAATAGATAGTCCAATTGTAGGTGCAGCTAGAAATGACAATGAGAGCATTGCTATTAGAGAAGCTGTAGGATATCTACCTATAAATAATTTAATAAATAATGAGGATGTAGTGGTTATTACAGCTAATATGGTTAATATGAATCCTCCACATAAAGCAGTTGTAGTGGGTCCAGAATCACTAAGAGAAGTTATAAGGATATTTAAAGATAAAAATCCAAAACGAATTGTAGTTGCGGCTGGTTCTGGAGGTGCTAATACAGTAGAGGTATTGGATTATTTTGGGTTTAATAATATAATTAAAGAAGAAGGGGTAGAGTTTATAGATTTAAATTCAGGTCCTTTTGTTGATATTATCTTAAATGGCTCAGTGATAAAGGAATCAAAAATAAATAAACTTGTAAATGAGGCCACAATAATAGTTTCTTTTACTCAATTAAAAGCTCATGAGGAGGCCACTATGTCTGCTGCCATCAAAAATATAGCCCTTTCATGGCCTCCAGCTGAAATACACGGCTACCCCAAGAAGAATTTGGGGATACATGAGGATTTACATGATTTTATAGTTTCTATGGCAAGAAATATACCAATAGATATGTCAATTGTTAGTATGAATCCTGCAATGATAGGTACAGGACCTTCAAAAGGCATAGCTAAAAGAACAGGGCTTGTTATAGCTAGTTTAGATCCTGTAGCCTGTGATACTATCGGTGCTAGGTTGCTAGGATTCAGACCGCAAGCTATAAATTATCTATTTAAATGTATTAAAGAGGGTATTGGACAAGGGAATATAGAAAACATTGATATTAAGGGAATTAATATTCAGCAGCTAGAAAAAGAATTTTCAAAAATGGCCTATGGAAGTGAATTTGCTATAGATGAATAATTTTAATAAGTGATACCTATATACATATTTCACACATAGTTTTATAATCTCCTTTATATACTTAATATATAGAACTTAACAGCTTTTAACTATAGCATATGTTAGGGTTTATATAGTAAGATAGGATATAGTCTGAATGACATAAGCTGAAAATGGTTAGATTTATTAATATACTCAAGGGGTGCGTTATATGTCTAGAGTGAAAAAGGGGAGAGCAGATAGAAATAAGAAAAGGTTTAGAAAAGAAGCTACAGAGTATGTAATTCTGATGGTAGCGACATTAGTGTTTGCATTGATTTTAAAGACCTTTGTATTTGCTAGAGCTGATGTTGAAGGACAGTCTATGTTGTCAACGCTTAATGATAAGGACGTACTTTTTGTTGAAAAATTAAGCATTCTAACAAGAAGCTTTAGCAGAGGAGAAATTGTGATTTTTGATTCTAAAGATGAAGAGAGACAACTATATGTGAAAAGAGTTATTGGGATTGCTGGAGATACAATTGAGATAAAGAACGGTAAGGTATATTTAAATGATAAATTGTTAAAAGAAGACTACCTAAATCCAAATACTTTGACTAATGCAGGTACATTTTTGCCTGAAAACGTAAGATATTCTGTTCCAAATGGCTATGTATTTGTATTGGGAGATAACAGAGAACATAGTTTAGATAGTAGATTTTTGGGACCAATTAATACAAAGGATATTAAGGGGCATACCATCGTTAGAATATATCCATTTAATAAAGTTAGAATATTTTAAAAAGGCAAGTGAAAGTTCAATCACCTGCCTTTTTCCACTAATTTAGTTTTTTATAATTAGCTAGCCTTAACAAAACTCATCTTTTCCCAGCGCTTTGTTTTCCATCTCCATATCATAAAGATTCCTCTGAACCATTCATCAGAAGCGGAGGCAATCCATATACCTATTAAACCAAAACCGAACTTTATGCCAAGTAAGTAGGACAATACAACACTTATACCCCACATAGATAAAATACCCATGCTAACTGGAAACTTAACGTCCCCAGCGGCTTTAAGTGACCCTATAACTACAAGATTAGTAGCTCTGCCTGGTTCAAGAATTAAATCTATAATAAGAATTATTCCGCCTAAAGCTATAATTTCTTTATCCATAGTAAATATATGGAGCAGAGGCACTCTGAAGATTGCAAAGATAGTCCCTATAGCTAGTGAAATTACTAAAGCATATTTTAGGCTTCTAAAGCAATTATGGTAAGCCTCATCATTATCATTTGCCCCAACTAAATGACCAACTAAAATAGATGTACCCTGACCTATAGCAACTGCAAATAGATATACGAACATTACGATATTTTGAACATATACTCTAGTAGTTAATGCTTGTGTACCTAAGGAAGAAACAAAATAGGTAACAGCAATTTGTGAAAGACTGTAGGATATTTGTTCACCAGCGCTTGGAATTCCTATTCTAAATAAGTTCCTTAATATATAGGTTGGAAAAGGTGAAAGCAATTTCATTGATATATCTTTTTCAATTTTTGCAAATAGGATAACAGTAAGTATGATTAGACCTATTACCCTGCTAATACTAGTAGATGTGGCTGAACCTCTAACCCCCATGGGACTAAAACCAAGATGCCCAAATATTAATATATAATTTCCTATAATGTTAAGAATATTCATACCTATACTAATATACATTGATATCTTTGTGTGACCATGACTTCTAACTATAGCAGTTATAGTCATCAGTAAGGCTTGTATTACAAGCGTTCCACCTACAATGCTTAAAAATTGAGTTCCATACCCCATTAGGTTTTCTGGTAAATTCATTAATCTGAGCAAAGTATGGGAAAATATGAGCATTACAATACTCAGGATAATACCAAATAATAGGTTAACTAATAGAGAAACTAGTGTAACCTTAGAAGCATCCTTTTTTCTGCCAGCGCCAAGATATTGTGCCGATAGTATAGAGGTTCCTACGGAAATAATGGCAAACATTATTATCATCATATTCATAAGTTGATTTGAAACACCAACCGCTGCTACAGCATCACCAGAGTACCTGCTTAACATCAATGTATCCACGTTACCAAGTAGCATATAAAGAAATGTTTCAACAAATATAGGCCATGTAAGGTTTATTAGATTAAGATCTTTTTTTGAGTTATTTTTCATAATATTTCTCCTTAAAATTTTATGTTTGAAGGGGGCAAGAAAGCGCTTTCTCAAAAGTATAAAAAAAATTATATTTTTTTTACGCTTTCTCGTACAATAAGTTCCTGTTCAAGAACAACTTTGTTTATTTTATTGGTTTTATCTTTTATACAATTTATTAAGGTTTCTGCAGCTCTCAATCCTATCTCGTGTTGATCCTGGTATACAGTAGTAAGACTTGGAGTAGTATATGCAGTTGTTTCAATATTGTCAAAACCTATAACTGATATATGTTCCGGAACTTTCAGTTGACTTTCCTGTATGGCTTTTATAGCGCCGATTGCCATATTATCATTGAATGCGAAAATTGCTGTGGGTCTTTCACTATTACATTGAAGAAGTTCCAAAGTTTTAGTATAGCCAGAGCCCATACAGAAGCTCCCTACCTTTATGTATTGTTTATTAATAGGTAAGTTATTTTCATTCATTGTATCTAAATAAGCCTTAAGTCTTTGATTTGAGGTTTCTTCAAATTCTGGACCTGTGATGATAGAAATCTTTTTATGGCCATTTTCTATTAAATGTCTCATAGCCATTTTAGCACCGATATAGTTATCATACACAACACAGGGTAATAATACATTCTTGATTTCATAGCCTACAACTACAACTGGAGTCTTAGGCACTATTTTATCAAGTACGGCTTTATGTTTTTCAGTTATTCTTGATGGAAAAAATATAATTCCATCAACTTGTTTTTCATAGAGAAGATTAAAATTTTCGATTTCTCCATCCACATCTTCATAACCATTAGATTTAGTAGTAATCATAATACTATATCCATTTTCTTTACAGGTGCTGCTTATAGCTCGTATTCTCTCAGCAAAGTAATTTCCAACACCTGGAGCAACAATTCCTATAACATTCGTCTTTTTGTTTGTTAGTTCTCTAGCAAGCAGATTTGGCCTAAAATTATATTCCTCAATAATTTTTTCAACCTTTTTTCTTACCTTATCACTAACTCCAGGTCTATCGTTTATAACCCTTGATACTGTAGATATTGAAACATTGGCTATTTTAGCTATATCGTATATATTCATGTATAAACTCCTTTCTCTTGTAGAGCTAGTACAGTTAACATAATTATAAAACCTTGAGGAAGGGTTGTCAACTTTCACAAGAAAGCGGTTTCGAAATTTGTTTGTTTTTAAAAATTTAGAGGAAATGAGATCTACAGGGGCAAGTAATTGAAAAAAATTTGACCAAATGTAATTTATATGAAATAATTAAGTTTATAAATAGTCATTACAAATTGAAGCGTAATGATTTGAGGGGGTAATGAAGTGGAATTTGAACACGTAAAGATTATGAAGGATAAAATAAGGAACAATGTGGAGAAAGTAATAATAGGGAAATCTGATATTATAGATTTACTTTTAACATCAATGATATCAGGAGGACATGTACTCTTAGAAGATGTTCCTGGTACTGGAAAGACTGTTTTGGCGAAAACGATTGCACGTTCTGTGGGAGTGGACTTTAAAAGGATACAGTTTACACCGGACCTATTACCATCTGATTTAACTGGTATAAATTATTTTAATCAGAAACAAGGGGAATTTGTTTTTAGGCAAGGACCTATATTTACAAATATACTTTTGGGAGATGAAATTAACAGAGCAACTCCTAGGACACAATCTAGTTTGCTGGAGTGTATGGAGGAAAAGCAGATAACTGTGGATGGAACTACATATAAATTAACAGAGCCTTTCTTTGTTATTGCAACTGAAAATCCTGTAGAAAATCAGGGCACATTTCCGCTGCCGGAGGCTCAGTTAGACAGGTTTTTAATGAAGGTGAGTATGGGGTATCCATCGATGCAAGAGGGAAAAGAAATATTTAAAAGGTTTATGCTGGACAACCCTTTAGATAAATTAGAAGCTGTATGTACTATGGAGGAATTGCTGTTAGCTAGAGCAGAATGTCAGAAGATTCATGTAAACGATGACGTTCAAGAATATATGTTAAATATTATAGAGGAAACGAGAAAGCATGACAGCATATCTCTTGGAGTAAGTCCCAGAGGCAGCCTTGCTTTATTAAAGTCTTGTCAGGTGTATGCAGCAATTATGGGTAGAAATTATGTTACGCCGGAGGATGTTAAATATATCGTGCCACATGTACTAGGACATAGAATAATATTAAGAGATAATTTAAGAATTAGAGGTGTCAAATCAGTAGACATACTTAAGGAAATGTTGGACAAGGTGGTTGTGCCTACAGAAAATTGGAATTAGGAATGGAGTAAAGGCTATGGATATTGTTTTGATTTTTGTCTTTGCTCTCGCCTTTTTTAGAATACAGAGAAAAGTATATGAAAAAAGAGGTTTTAAAAATGTAGAGTTTCAGCTTCAAATTGATAAAACGGGTATATTTGAAGGGGAAGAATTAAGTATAACAGAATGCATTTCAAATAAAAAATGGCTGCCTCTCCTTTGGGTTGATGTTCAGTTTTTGATCTCTGCAAACTTGTTGTTCAAAGATTTAAATGAGGAAGTAGTAGCGGATTCTTATTTTAAGAAGGATATATACTCACTTCTTTCATATGAAAGAATAACTAAGAAGTTTAGGATTGAGGGCGTTAAAAGAGGATATTACACTTTAGATGAAGCAAATCTAATCACAGGTGATTTATTTGTAACTCATAAATACATAAAAAAGCTTTCTATAAATAAGAGTGTTTATGTCTATCCGAGGCTGATAAGTACTGAAGAATTCACTCCAAAGTTTGAAAGGCTTATGGGTGAAGTAATTACTAAGAGACACATTATAGAAGATGAATTTATGCTAAGAGGCATAAGAGATTATGGTCAGTATGATAGTATGAAAGCTATTAATTGGAGTGCATCAGCAAGAACAGGAAGTCTTAAAGTTAATCAGTATGATTATACGTCATCTCAGGAAGTTTTGATATTTGTAAATGTAGATAGGTATAACTCTTGGGATCCTAAGTTTTTAATTGAACATAGTATTCGTATCGCAGCATCCATGTGCTCTGAGTATCTAAATATGGGAATAGCAACTGGACTTGTTACAAACTGCATGGATAATACAACTCAAAAAGAAGCTTTTGTTGCTATAAACAGTGGAAATGGACATGGGCAGGCAGTTTATGAAACATTAGCAGCCCTAGGTATTGAAAGTGCAACAAGACCATTTTCAGAACTTATATATGAAAATGCCTTGGCAGCAAATAATAAAAAACCTCTTTGGATAATTATTTCACATTATTGTAAAAAGGATTTACAAGAAGCTATTTTTTCAGCAAAAAATAAAGGTATAAACATACAATGGATTATTCCTAAAACTTCCTATGAAGAAGTAGACATAGATGAAGGAAATGGGGTTTATTTTTGGGAGAGTGATGTAATTGAGTGAACGTATAGCCTCTTATGAAATGCCTGAATTTTGGTCAGCTGCTATCTCAATTAAAGATCTAAAATATGAGCTGATGGAAATAGTAATGACGTTTATTTTGTTGTTTCCTACGGCAGCTAGTTTTTCATACTACGCAGAAAGCAATGTAAAAGCTGAGGCCGGATCGCTCCTAGTGGTATTGTTTCCGCTTGCCATGACAACAGTGAGGAGGACGGTAAAGAACATCTATATATCTATAGTATTGCACCTAATAATAGCGGCAATGTTTTTTATAGTACCTTTGGATGCATCTAAGCACTTCTTTTTTATACTCTATATTATATACTGCGTATACTCATCAATACACGGATATTTTAGAGTGAATAGAAAGTTTTGGAATTACTCAAGCTTTGTGCTTGGTGAAGTATCTTTATGCATAAGTGCACTTATATGGTCATTTAAAGATGATAAATTTATATATTATACGATAATATTGATGGCTGCAGTATTTGCACTAATATTTATAGTCTATTATAGCAAAAGTAGAATAGAGCGTTTAGTTGTGCTTGAGAAACAGTATGATTATAACTCAGTAGATAAAGTAAAAACTATTTACAATAAATTTATAACCAGTATACTAGGGGTTCTAGTAGTTGGCTATGTAATTTTGTATAGTATTTTTGGAAGTATAACATGGAAGATAGAGCATTTTTCCAAGATGGGATTATTAACTGCATTAGCAGCTGTAGGCAAGGTATTCGGAGGAGTTCGTATGGAACAACTCATGAAAAATGTAAGAGATAGGCAAAAAAATATGATGAAGGTAAGTTTTGCTGACACAAGGATTGTTAAACATGATAGTAAGTATGATGCTATTGGTAATGTATTGGGAGTTATAATAACAATAATCGGAATAACTCTCTTAGTCATATATTTTTATACCTTGGTTAGATATTTCTATTTTAATTTTATAAAAGGTACTAAGGTAATATCTCAAGATGATGATGAAAAGGTTGAGAGAATATATTTAAAAAATAAAAACATAGAGAAGCTTGATAATAATATTGATGAGATAAGACAGGCGCTTGGAATTAATATCACTGAGAGAGAAAAAGTACGTAGAAGATATAAAAAGGTTATTACTAAGTATAGAAAAAAGGGCATAATGCCTAAAATGGTTGATACCACAAGTGATATAAAGACTAAAATAAATAATTCTACTGGGGATAATATTGATAGGCTCACTGAAATATATCAAAAAGTCAGATATTCAAAAGAGGGGCCTACGGATAACGAGATAATAGAAGTGAAAAGGTTTAAATAGCAAAAGACTCTAAGTGTATTTTTGTAAATTGCTTAGAGTCTTCTAATTTTATGATTTTATATTGAACGGCTCAAAGGAAAAACAAACAGGTAGTGAAATACAAGAGATAAAAATTTTAAATAAGAAAAGACTTTAAGTTTACCGGGGCTAAATGTAGTGCTGAAGGGATCTCCCAGATGGAATTAGATCTAAATAAAAAATTATAAAGCATGCTGTTAATATGGTTTTCTAGTAAAACTGGTATATAATATAAGTTATAATAATTCATAAGGGTGGTGTGATATATGATAGAGGTAGGGGCAAATTGTAAGCACTGTCCTGAACATAATGGAAAAAGATGCGATGGAAATGTGTCAGATTGTATGTGCAAGAAATGTCCTAGAAATTTAGGACAGTGTCTAACTACTAGATATTGCAGAGAAACAGAATCAATTCTAATGTAATATTAGTATGTATATTGGGAATAATTATGACTGCGTTCTTAAATGGGAGGGATATTGGTGAAGGAAAGTTTCGAGGTAAAGCTTCAGGAATTTAAAGATTATCTAAGAAATATTGAAAACCTAAATAGTACAATTGCATTACTTGAGTGGGATAGTATGGTTAATTTGCCTAGTAAGGGGGTCCCATTTAGAAGTGAGGTACTAGGTTACTTATCAGGAGAAAGCTACAAATTAACTACTTCAGATAAGATGAAGGAATTTATAGATTTTTTTAACGGAAAAGATAATCTTGACGATATTACTAGGGCAATGGTTGAAAAGTCAAAAAAAGAATATGACATGACTCAAAAGATACCTGCTGACGAGTACAGGGAATATACTATAGCAGCTTCAAATTCTGGTGCAGCTTGGGAAGAGGCAAAAGATAAATCAGATTTCTCAATATTTGAACCTCACCTAAAAAAGATTGTAGATTATAAAAAGAAATTTATTGAATATTGGGGCTATAGTGGTGACAAATATGATACTCTGCTTGATTTTTACGAGCCAGGTATAACTGTAAAAGATTTAGATATAGTTTTTGGAGAGCTAAAGACTGCAATTATGGAGATACTAAATAAGATAAATGCATCTGAGTATAAGCCGAAAACTGATTTTTTCAAAGGAAGTTTTTCTAAGAACCTGCAAGAAGATTTTATTAAACTTATTTTGACCAAGATGGAATACGACTTTAATGAAAGGGGCCGTATTGATGAATCTACGCATCCGTTTACCACAAATTTTGGGAACAAGGACGTTAGAATAACCACCCACTATTATGAAAATGAATTTAGAAGTGCATTGTTTAGTTGTATTCACGAAGGCGGTCATGCGATATATGAGCAGGATATACCCGATGAATTAAGAGGAACTACGCTGGCAGAAGGAACTTCTATGGGTTTACATGAATCTCAATCTAGATTTTATGAGAATATGATAGGTAAGAGCAAGGAGTTTTGGCATTACTTTTATCCTGAAGCACAAAAAAGATTTCCACAGTTGAAGGATATATCCTTTGAGGAGTTTTATAAAGGACTTAATTATGTAGAGCCATCATTAATAAGGATAGAAGCAGATGAACTTACCTATAGTATTCATATAATCATAAGGTATGAAATAGAAAAGGCACTTATAAATGATGAGATTGACGTAGGGGATTTACCTAAGGTCTGGAGTGCTAAATACAAGGAGTATCTTGGAGTTGAGCCGAAGAACGATTCAGAAGGTGTTCTTCAAGATATGCATTGGTCAGACGGAAGTTTCGGATACTTCCCAAGCTATGCTCTTGGAAATCTATATGGAGCTCAATTCTTGAATAAGATGTTAAAGGATGTTCCAGACTTATATGCTCAAATACAAAAAGGTAATCTTAGTATAGTACATCAGTGGTTAAGTGATAATATTCATAGATACGGGGCTGTATATAAACCATCAGAGCTTATAAAAAGAGTCACTGGTGAAAAATTAGAGGCGAAGTATTTTATAGACTATCTAAACAGAAAATTTAAAGAAGTTTATAATCTTTAATATTATAATTAATAATTATGTTATAAAAGATCGACTTTTAGTTGGTCTTTTGTTATTTTGGAATCATAAATATTTACAAGTTAAATAAAATCGACAACACAATACAATAACAACAGCGATTTTACATCGTTGAAACAACTTATTTTGTAACTAATGATATTATAAATATATAAATTGTCATTAGGGAGTGAAAAACTTGAATTTGAATATGGAAAGAACCGAGGCAGTCAGCATTATACAAAAGAAAAGAAGAGTGATAATGGTAGTATGTTTGCTTACTATTATCGTGTTAATGGCATTATTTATTACTTTGAAGATTAACAATGATAAAAAGGGTAAAGTAAATGCAGCTAGTGTTACTAAACAGCATGTAAATTCTTCTAAAGACAAGAAAAACAATGCTGCGGAAAAAAAGCATGAAGAGATAAGTACTAAAAGTTTAATGAAGCAGGATGGCAAGAAAATTGTATATCTAACCTTTGATGATGGTCCATCAGACAATGTTACACCACAGATTTTAGATATATTGAATAAGTACAATGTAAAGGCGACATTTTTTGTTATTGGAAAGAATGCTGAGAAGTACCCTGACATAATAAAGAAAGAATTTGAAGAGGGTAACCTGATTGGCAATCATAGTTACAGCCATCAATCAATGAAAAGTAGGCCAAACTACATATACTCAAGTCCAGAAAACTTTGTAGGTGAGATTGAGAAGTGTAATAGCGTACTTAAAAGTATTTTGGGAGATGATTACAATATAAAATTGGTTAGATTCCCTGGAGGAGCCTTTCCTGAAAGTTCAAGCCCAGCTTATAAAGGATTGGAGCCAGTGAGAGAAGCAGTAAAAAAGGATGGTTATGATTTTGTGGATTGGAATTCAGAAACAGGAGATGCAGAAGGTAGTTTAGTTTCTGTAGACAAGCTATATGCGAATTATAAAAAAAATTCACAAGGAAAGTCTCACTTAATAATACTAATGCATGATGCAGGGGCCAAGAAGACAACTCCAGAAGTACTACCCCTAATAATAGAAGATTTAAAAAAACAAGGATACGAATTTAAAACTATAGAATAAACTATACAATAACACCTCATATACTATTATGAGGTGTTAAATATAATAATACTTTTCTAAAATAACATTGGAAAAAAGTTTAAAGTACTATTGCAATACAAAAGGCAAGATGTTATAATGTAAACGTAAACAATAATAAACTACACATAAATATAGGGGATAACAAAAGTGTTATATTAATGTTTCGTCGTGAACTTTCTAAGATGACTACTATCTATTAGATGTATATTATGATCGTATGTAAATGTATACATAGTAGATGGTAAAACAAAAGGGTTTAATTATATGTGCAGCTGTACCTACGGAAACACTGTGTTATGGTAAAGGTACCATAGAAAGGTTGCATAAGTATTATTTTTAATTTTTATTAATGGGTTTAGTTATATGGAACAATTAGAACGGAAGTAAAAACTGCGGATTACTCCACCGCAGTTTTTACTTTTTTCAAAGGGAAAGGTCATACCTTTAAATTTTAGAGGTATGACCTTTTTATTAAAATTATTCCCATTGATTTAAAAAAGCATATAATGCAGGATAGACATTAAATTCTGACATCAGGTTTAAGTATTCGCTCATAGCAGCATCATTTTCATCAGATGTTTTTATAGCTCTAATCATTAAGTTTTTAGGAGTTTCTAGTGGAGAAATGTATTCTACAACAGAAACTTCATAGCCTTTAGCTTCAAGTAATAAGGATCTCATTCCATCTGTTAATATATCAGCCATTCTTGTTTTGAAAACTCCGTGTTTCAAAATACCTTTAAAAGGTTCATAACTATATTGGTTTAGAAGCTCTCTATGGCAGCAAGGTACAGCAATAATAACATCAGAGTCTACTCGTATACCAAGAGCAAGTGCCATATCTGTAGCTGTATCACAAGCATGTAGAGAAATTACAACATGAATTTTCTTTGTGGCAACATAATCTTTTATGTCCATAGCATGAAATTCCATGTTTCTATAACCTAAGTTTTGAGCCATTTTTTTTGAGGCCTGAATAACACCTTCAGAGTAATCCAATCCAATAAAATGACATTTTCTTTTCTTTACTTCAGTTAAATAATAATTTAATACAAATGTTAAATATGATTTGCCACAACCACAATCCAATATATTGATAGTTTGATTTTTAGGGAGCTTATCCAGTATGCCCTCAAGTAACTCTACATAATGATCGATTTGATTATACTTACGTATTTTGTCGTTTTTTATTTTGCCTTCCTTAGTCATTATGCCTATTTCTTTTAATAAAGGGTCTGCCTTACCAATCTTTATATAGTAGTCTCTGTTTAAGAGGGTCGATGTAGCAGCAGTTTTTTCTGCAGTTAATTCAGTTTCTTCTTTTACAGCAAGGTTGCTCATCTTAACATTTTTGTTATCAGCGGTTATAAGTACATTAGTACCTCTTTCACTGTATACAATTGAAGCAGTTTCATATTTTTCTGCTTCGATAACTATTTTGTTGAACAGAACTGATATATCAAGTACTTCTGTTTTTCCATTAAAATTATAGCGTATGTTTCCATCCTGATATGTACCATTTCCCGTAAATTTTTTTAGACCAGCCTCATAAGTAACAGTTATACCCTTGAATATTTCTGAGTTTTCATTAAATCTATTCTGTAGGCCCATAAAGAACATCTTTACTTTGGAAATGCTTTGTTTATTCATCTAAAATCACCTCATAATGTATCTAAGCAAATAATTTGGATATAATAATTTTCTAATTGTATGGAGTTATAGTTGGGTATATAATTATCTGCAAAAGCATGAAAATTATGCAATTAATATATAGTATAAACATAAAAAGCATTAAATATCAACAATTAGTGAAAGCATCAAGGGGTGTTACTGTTAAATAAGACTTTTAATTAAAAAGCTTTAGGTGTACTAAAATAACATATGACTAGATTAACTGTTGGTAAAAGTGGTATTATATATTATAGCTATATATTGCTGGTTTACATCTGTTGTGTACAACTAGTATGGCGGTTAGATATAGGACTGTAGGAGGTTCTTTGCATGGGGGGTAGGCATTGTGTTAAAAGGTAATTATATAACTATTGAACCTACTAAAAACTTAAATGGTGAGTATATAATCAAGGATAAACTAGGGATAACAATAGGAAGAATAACTATCATAGAGCATTTAGATGTAAATAAATACTGTTGTATGAGACTAAGATTCTACAAGGATGGACCTCAAGGAGAGTTACTTTTGGAGGAATCAATAAGAGTATTTCTAAACTATATGTTCAGAGAATGTAGTGTATATAAAGTGAGCATAATAGTTGATGAAGAGATGGATACCAGTTCCTTTGTTAAACTAGGTTTTGATTTAGAGGGAATTATATCTAATAGCATACTGGATAAAAATATGCGCAGAGATGAGATTATATTTGGGATAAACTACAGTATATTTAAAGGTGCGGAGAGAATAAATGTTCTAAGATACAAAGGAAGAAAAATAGAGATCAAGATATTAACTCCAGACGATGCAAAACAACTAGAAAACTATTATATAAGAAATAAAGAATATCTTAAACCCTTTGAACCATCTAGAGAGGATAGTTTTTATACACTTGAAGCTCAAAGACAGATATTAATGGAGTCATATAAGCAATTTTTAAACGGATTAGGCGTTACATTCGGAATATATAATACATACGGAAACTTTATAGGAAAAATTCAGATTTCAGGTGTGATATATGGAGTGTTTAAAAGTGCCTACGTAGGATATTCAATTGATAAGGATGAGCAGGGGAAAGGGTATATGAAGGAAGCTTTAGGTATGGTTTTAGATTATGCATTTGAAGAAATGGAGCTTCATAGAGTGGAAGCATCTACACTTATAGATAATAAACGGTCACAAGGAGTATTAAAAGCTTGTGGTTTTGATATGTTGGGAATTAATAAAAAATACCTGTTTATAAATGGTCAATGGAGAGACCATGTGACGTTTTATAAGACGATATAATAGTAAGAGTATATAATTTAGCTAGTTAATATATATTAATTAATATTGAAATTAAGGTGCTGATAAAGTTCAGCACCTTTTTATTTTGTTAATATATCAAATAAAAAAGCATATAACAGATAATAAGACCATATACATTACCTAGTGTATCATAATGAGAGAAACAGATATATATGGATTATTTAAAAGCAATAATGTGTTAATTCAGTTGAATTCGTCACACTGAACATATATAGCAAAATAAATATGTTATTATATTAAACGTTGCTGCGATCACAGCAGTACTGAAGTGAAACAGATAATATCAAATCAATGTGAAAATATATGTTGACAAGATGTAATCAGTTTGATATAATATAAAAGCTGTCAGATGACAGCGAGAACAAATTGGTCTTTGAAAATTAAATAGATATCATGAAAAGTCAGCAATTCTTTATGAGAATAAATTAAGTGATAACTTAATTGAGTACAGATTAAACTTTTAAATTGAGAGT
>JAUZPI010000081.1 GCA_030706015.1 Bacillota bacterium | reverse complement strand
GTTCAAGTCCTGCCCCCGCAACCAATAACATGGCGGAATAGCTCAGCTGGCTAGAGCATTCGGTTCATACCCGAAGTGTCGTAGGTTCAAGTCCTATTTCCGCTACCAAAACTCACTAGTTATCTAGTGAGTTTTTCGTTTATAACCAAATTTATTAAAAAATGATATTGAAAAAAATCTAGGGATAAATGTCTTAAAAAAAATTTGCTTCTATTCAATCTGTGACAAATATTTCCAGTTACCTCTGCTATAATAAGTTCAATGAAAAAAAGTGGGGGATGTTTCTATGCAGTACAATGCAGATGTTTTTACTTACGAAAGAGTTAAAAATTCACAGAACGAAAATGAAGATAAGAATAATATAGAAAGATCCACGGTAATAAAGGTTTTGCTATGGTTCTCTTTTACATTTTTAATTAGTCGAGTACTGCTTATCAATAATACAGCGCCTTTTGGAATAGCATTATTAATAACTTTAGCTCAATACATGGAATATAAGATTAATTTAGCTGCCTTAATAGGTACAACTTTAGGTTATGTTTCATTGTATAGCAATATAAAAGATATGCCTATGTATATCATAACAGCTATAATGGTAAGTATATTATCATATGTTCTAAATAATACTTCTAATGTAAAAAGAGCTGTTATTCTTTTTATTTCTATTTTCATACAATGCGCACTATATAAATTTGCATTGGAACATTTAACTATTGATGTTGCGTTTTTAACCTCATTTTTAGAGGTTGTGTGTATAGCCCCTGTATATTATATTCTTGGCTATTCTATTTCATGCTTTAAAGAAATAAAAACTAAACACTTATTTAATAACGAAGAAATAATAAGTATGGCTATCATGATTTCACTAGTGATTTCAGGGACCTGGGGGGTAGCTGTGCAAGGTATCTCTGTTAGAAATATTTTAGCTTTTATTTTTATATTAGTAGTTGCTTATGTAAATGGCAGTGCAGTAGGTGCTGCGGCTGGGGTGGCTATAGGTACTATTGTAGGAATGTCATCGGAAAATATGTACTTATTCATAAGCATATTTGGCTTATGTGGATTGATAACCGGTATATTTAAGGATGTAGGAAAGTGGTTCAGTGGAATATCGTTTATGGTGACATTTTCTATCCTGCTAATCTATTGCAATAATTATAGTGACTTTAAATTGCTTGAGGCTGCTTTGAGTTGTGCTCTATTTTTATCCATACCAGAAAGAATATATAGTAAGTTAGCGCTTCATTTAAATTGGGAAATAAAACAGGACAATATTAATGATAATTATGCTGAGAAGATAAAGAAAATGTTTATTGGTAAATTGAGCAAGTATTCTGGTGTGTTATACAACATGTCCGAGATACTTAATAATTTAGCTGATAATGATAAATTAGCGTTAAAAGGCAAGAGTACTTCACTAGTTGAAAATCTAGCAGACAGGGTTTGCAGCAATTGTAATATGAATTCTATGTGCTGGAAGCGTGAAATATATTACACTTATGCGGCTTTTGAGGAGTTAATACAAAACTTTCAAGAAGGAAGGGCTAGAGTTCCTGATGAAATAGAGAGAAAGTGCATTAAGAGAACATTGCTTTTAAAGAACACGGATGATATTGTGAATAATTATGTGATTTCAGAAATGTGGAGAATGAGGCTTATGGAAGGGCGAGAGCTGCTTTCTAAGCAGATTAATAATATGGCTGAGTCTGTAGATGAAATATTAGATGAAATTAATAGTAATGTAAAATTTAATAGTGAAATAGAAAAGAAAGTTAGAGCAATTTTAAATAAGAGTGAAGTAAAGTTTGAAGATATTACATGTATAAGTGAAAAAAAAGATAGGCTAATTATTAAAGTTTCTATGCCGGCTTGTGGGGGGCGACAGATATGTGTTAAGGATATTCTTCCTCTGATTAACGAAGCTGCAGGGGTGTGCATGTGTGTTAGTGAAGATGGATGTTCTATAGATCCAGATACAAATATGTGCAATGTTACCTATGAAGAGGCTCCTAAATTTCATGTTGCATCTTATGTATCGAGGTCTTGTAAGGAAGGTGAAAAGGTAAACGGAGACAGCTACACTTTTGGCAAATTGGCAGATGGTACTTATATTACACTGATTAGTGATGGTATGGGGTCAGGACCGCAGGCTGGAAGAGAAAGTAAGGCTGTTATTGACCTTATTGAGAGGTTTACCCAATCTGGACTTAGTAAGGTAAGTGCTATTAGTATAGTTAATTCAATAATGACATTGAAGTTTTCGGAGGATGAGAAGTTCTCAACTGTAGATTTAAGTAGTATTGATTTATATACTGGTGAAGTTGAATTTATGAAGGTTGGAGCAGCAGCTAGTTTTATAAAAAGAAATGATAGGGTAGAGATAATAAATTCAAAAACGCTGCCTATGGGTGTTTTAGATAATGTGGATATAGAAATAAACGAGAAAAAAGTACAAAATGGGGATGTTATAGTAATGATCAGCGATGGTATACTAGATTACGATGAGGAGAATGCAGGTAAAGTAGATTGGGTTATTGATTATTTAAAGAATAACAGTACAAATAATCCGAAAGAATTGGTGGAAGGATTGGTGGCAAAGGCAAAGGAATTGGCAGGAAATAAGTCGAAGGATGATATGACGGTAATAGCGTCAAAGGTTTATAGTCTGTACTGATAACTAGTTTTCAATAATTAAGATAAATATGATATAATTATTAAGAATTTTGTTCTAGGAAGTGTTGCATTTGATAGGAAAGGTATTAGACACCATAAGGCAAAACAATATGATAGAAAATGGAGATAAAATAGTAGTTGGTGTATCTGGAGGACCGGATTCTATATGTTTACTGCATGTTTTAAATGTGCTTAAAATTCAGTTTAATATAAGCATTGTAGTGGCCCACATCAACCATTGTCTCAGAGGGGAAGAAGCTGATAAGGATGAAGCTTATGTAAAGACATTTTGTGAGGATTTAGGTGTAGAATTTTATAGCGCCAGAATTGATGTTAATAAGTTGGCTGTTGAAAAAGGTATATCCTGTGAAACAGCTGGAAGACAGGTCAGATATGAGTTTTTTGAGAAAGTTAAAGCGAGCACATCAGCACAAAAGATAGCTATAGCCCATAATGCAAATGATCAAACCGAAACTGTCCTCATGAGGATAATTAGAGGCACGGGAATAGAAGGAATGGTAGGTATACGGCCTGTTAGAGATAGTATATTTATAAGACCGCTAATAGATATAACCAGAGATGAGATAGAAGAGTACTGCAAAAAGCATTCTTTATCACCAAGAATAGACCAAACTAATCTTCAAAATATTTATACTAGAAATAAAATCAGATTAGAATTAATACCATATATAAGAGATAATTTTAATAAAGATATAGTTATGACAATTAATAGAATGGCGGATACAGCTAAAGTTGATAATGATTATTTTGATAAAGTATCAACGGAAAAGTTTTATCAGTTTTGTCATAGGAATAAAGAGAAAATTATAATATATAAAGAAGCCTTTAAAGAACATGAAGCTATATTAAGTAGAATTTTACGAAAGGCTTTGGAAGAACTGACAGGAGATTTATTTAATTTTGACAAGAAGCACATATATGATGTAATTTCTTTGCAAAGGAATGAAAGTGGAAAGAGTATTAATTTACCGAAGGGAATAGTTGCTTATAATAACTATGGTGAGATACAGTTAGGTAAAGCCTGTAAGGAAACAAAGGATGAAAATATATATAATATTGATAAAGATGTTGTATATATAGATGAAATGAAGTTAAAGTTTTATATTATGCGTCTTAATAATAATGCTAATATGAACTTGAAAACTTCCTCAAAAGTAAAGTGCTTTGATTTGGATAAAGTAAAAGGTAAGATAAGTGTCAGGTATAGAAGAAATGGCGACAAATTCAATCCTCTTGGCATGAAAGGCAGTAAAAAAATTAAAGATTTATTTATTGATTTAAAAATTCCTAAGGAGAATAGAGATAGGATACCTCTTGTTTGCTTTGGAGATGATATTGCATGGATTGTAGGATATGGAATAAGTGATATGTATAAGGTTGATAAAAGTTCCAGAAATATATTAGAAATAAAAATCGAAAGTGAGGAATAATAATGAAAGAGGATATCAAAGAAGTATTACTAACTGAAGGTCAATTAGGAGAAAAGATTAAAGAAATTGGAACAAAAATTAGTAGAGATTATGCAGGTAAGGACTTAGTGCTCGTTGGTGTACTAAAGGGTTCAGTTATGTTTATGGCAGATTTGATGAAACAAATAACTATACCATGTTCAATGGACTTTATGGCTGTATCTAGTTATGGAAGTTCTACTAAATCATCAGGGGTGGTGCGTATACTTAAGGACTTGGATTTTGAAATAGAAGGAAAAGACGTTGTTATTGTTGAAGATATAATAGATTCAGGTGTAACGCTAAAGTACCTAAAAGAGTATTTAGATGCTAGAAAACCTAAGTCTTTAGAAATAGCAAGTTTACTAAATAAACCAGACAGGAGAAAAGCAGAGATACATGCTAAGTATATTGGATTTGATGTGCCTGATTATTTTTTAGTGGGATATGGATTAGATTATGCAGAAAAGTATAGGAATCTACCATACATTGGTATACTAAAAGAAGAAGTTTATAAATAATTAATACATATTTTGTTGCACCTAAAAATTCCTTATGATACAATTTTAAATAATTACTGTTAAAGAGAGGGGGGCCAATTTTGAAAAAATTTTCAAGTGCCACGATTTGGATTATAGTGACAACTGGTGTTATTTTTATTGCCTTAGCATTGCTTGGAACAGGTAGAAGTAGCACCCCGATTAGTTTTAATGAGTTTGAAAAACAATATGTAAATGATAATATAAAGTCCTTTCAGGTAAAGGATGACAGGATGACTGTAGAGGTTACATATAAGGATGGTACAAAGGCTGAGACTATAGTACCTCAAGAAAGATTAATACAATTCATTGGACAGCATCCAGATTTGCAGCAGAAAGTTATCGAGTCCTATGCTGCGCCAGCTAGTGTTCCGCTTTGGCTTAGTTACTTACCTTCCATACTGATTGTTGTAATGATGATAGTGCTTTGGATAATGTTTATGCAGCAAGCCCAAGGTGGGGGAAGTAAAGGTGTTATGAGCTTTGGAAAAAGCAGAGCAAAAATGGCTACACCAGATAAGAAAAGAGTTACCTTTGAGCAAGTTGCTGGTGCTGATGAAGAAAAAGCAGAGCTTGCAGAAATTGTTGACTTCTTAAAGCAGCCAAAAAGATATTTAGAAATGGGAGCTAGAATACCTAAAGGAGTTCTTCTTGTAGGACCTCCTGGAACGGGTAAAACTCTTCTTGCAAAAGCAGTAGCTGGAGAAGCTGGAGTTCCTTTCTTTAGTATTTCAGGTTCTGATTTTGTTGAAATGTTTGTTGGTGTAGGTGCATCAAGGGTTAGAGACTTATTTGAACAGGCAAAAAAGAATTCACCATGTATAGTGTTTATTGATGAAATAGATGCGGTTGGTAGACAAAGAGGTGCCGGTCTTGGTGGAGGACATGATGAAAGAGAGCAAACATTAAATCAATTACTTGTTGAGATGGATGGTTTTGGTATCAATGAAGGAATAATACTTTTAGCGGCAACAAATAGACCTGATATATTAGATCGTGCGTTATTAAGACCAGGTAGATTTGATAGGCAGATTCTTGTTGGAGCACCAGATGTAAAGGGCAGAGAAGAGATACTTAAAGTTCACTCAAAAAATAAGCCTATGGATCCTAATATTAAACTTGATATCTTAGCAAAGAGAACACCAGGCTTCACAGGTGCTGATCTTGAAAATCTTGCAAATGAGGCTGCACTATTAGCGGTTAGAAATAACAAAAATGTTATAGGAATGGATGAATTAGAAGAGGCGATTACTAGAGTTATTGCTGGACCAGAAAAGAAGAGCAGAGTAATAAGCGAAAAAGACAGAAGACTTACTGCTTACCATGAAGCAGGGCATGCAGTTGTTATGAAGCTTCTTCCAAACTCAGATCCAGTTCATCAAATTAGTATAATACCAAGAGGTATGGCAGGTGGGTATACTATGCATTTGCCAGAAGAAGACAGAGCTTATACTTCTAAGTTAAGACTTCTTGATGAGATGGTTGGACTTCTTGGAGGAAGAGTGGCTGAAAAACTTATTATCGGTGATATAAGTACAGGAGCTAAGAATGATATTGATAGGGCTAGTTCTATAGCTAGAAAAATGGTTATGGAATATGGTATGAGTGATGAACTTGGTACAATATCCTTTGGAACTGATAATGATGAAGTTTTCCTTGGCAGAGATATCGGTAGAAGCAGAAACTTTAGTGAAGAAGTAGCTTCAAAAATCGATGCTGAAGTGAAAAATCTTATTGGAACCGCGTATAGTAGAGCAGAAACTTTATTAACAGAAAATATTAATAAACTTCATGCTGTAGCAAAGGCTTTACTTGAAAAAGAAAAACTTGAAGGCGACGAATTTGAAGAGATATTTAATAATGAACAAGACAATACAAATGACCTATCTTTTTAATAAGATAGGTCGTTTTTCTTTATAAAAATATATAACATCCAATTTGTAACCTTTGTTAGGGTTCTAAAACAAAGATAATGTGGTATAATATTAAAAGTATTGTTGGAATTTGCAAAAACTTTTAATATTACATAAGGGGGCATTTAAATGAAAACTGATATCGAAATAGCACAAAATGCAAAAATGGAACCCATAATTAAAGTGGCTCAAGGACTAGGTTTAACAGAGGAAGATATTGATTTATACGGAAAATATAAATGTAAAATATCATTAGATGTTCTAAAGAAAAATGAAAGTAAAGAAAATGGTAAATTAATATTAGTAACAGCTATAAATCCGACACCGGCTGGTGAAGGCAAATCTACAGTGACTGTAGGTTTGGGTGATGCTTTAAATAAACTTGGTAAAAGAACTGTTATAGCTTTAAGAGAACCATCTTTAGGGCCTGTATTTGGAATAAAAGGAGGAGCAGCAGGTGGTGGTTATGCGCAAGTTGTTCCGATGGAAGATATAAATCTGCACTTTACAGGAGACATGCATGCTATAACTGCTGCAAATAATTTATTAGCAGCTGCTATAGATAATCATATACACCAGGGAAACTCATTGAATATAGATCAAAGAAGAATAATTTTTAAGAGAGTTATGGATATGAATGACAGAGCTCTTAGAGAAATAGTAGTTGGTTTAGGTGGCAAAGTAAATGGCTTCCCTAGAGAAGATGGATTTATGATAACAGTAGCTTCAGAAATAATGGCTATTTTATGCTTGTCTAATAGCTTGATGGATTTAAAAGAGAGAATGGGAAAGATTCTGGTAGCTTATGATATAGAGGGGAACCCAGTGTATTGTAAAGACCTTGGCGTTCAAGGTGCAATGGCACTTCTTATGAAGGATGCAATTAGACCAAATTTAGTTCAAACATTAGAAAATACACCAGCAATTATACATGGAGGACCATTTGCTAATATAGCTCATGGATGCAATAGTATTCTTGCTACAAAAATGGCTCTTAAG
Source organism: Bacillota bacterium (assembly GCA_030706015.1). GTDB lineage: Bacteria > Bacillota > Clostridia > Clostridiales > Clostridiaceae > JAUZPI01. The sequence continues at coordinate 9,806 of JAUZPI010000081.1, read as the reverse complement.
CTAGGGGAATATGCAGTAACAGAAGCGGGCTTTGGAGCAGACTTAGGAGCAGAAAAATTCTTTGATATAAAATGTAGATATGGAAAGCTTAAACCTAGTTGTGTAGTAATTGTTGCTACAGTTAGAGCTTTAAAGCATCATGGTGGAGTTAAGAAGGATAAGTTAAATGAACCAGATGTAGAGGAATTAGCAAAAGGACTTGAAAATCTAGGAAAACAAATTGAGAATATCAAGAAATATGGTCTTCCTGTAGTGGTTGCTATGAATAAGTTCATTACAGACTCTGATGAGGAATTGACGCTGATTAAAAATTACTGTGGTGAGATGAATGTTCAAGTGGCTCTAGCTGAAGTATGGGAAAAAGGCGGAGAAGGTGGACTTGAACTTGGTAAACAGGTTTTACATGCGATAGAAAATACAGAAAATAATTTCAATTATTTATATGATGACAAATTAAGCATAAGAGAAAAGATGGATATAATATCAAAAGAGATTTATGGTGCTGATGGTGTAACTTATACTGGAAATGCGCAAAAACAAATAGCTGAAATTGAAAAATTCGGCATGGATAAGTTGCCTATTTGTGTAGCTAAAACTCAATATTCATTATCAGATAATCCTAACCTGCTTGGAAGGGCGAAAGATTTTAGTGTTAATGTTAAGGAAGTAAGAGTATCCAATGGTGCTGGATTTATAGTCGTGTTAACAGGAGACATTATGACTATGCCTGGATTGCCGAAAGTGCCAGCAGCAGAGAGAATGGATATAGATGAGAATGGATCTATTGTGGGCTTATTCTAGAACGTTACAACCTTAGGGTGTTTGAAAGACTTAGAAGCGGTGAACTGATGAAATATCCTTGACCAAAGTTACTTCAATTGGTACAATGAAATCACTGCATACGACTATGCTAAGCATTTTGAGAGCAGCCCTAGGGCTGTTCTTATTATTTTTTAAGGAGAGCGTTGATATGATTTTAGTTTTGGATGTAGGTAATACTAATATTGTACTGGGAGTTTATAAAGATAAGAATTTATTAGTTGAATGGAGATTATCTACAGATGTTTTGAGATCTGCAGATGAGTATGGAATACAGGTTATGACTTTATTCTCTCAAAAGAAGCTTAATCTTGAAGAAGTAAAGGGATGTATTATCTCTTCAGTAGTACCAAGTATTATGTATTCTTTAGAACATATGATAAAGAAGTATTTTGAAATTGCCCCGTTAGTAGTAGGACCAGGTGTTAAAACAGGTATAAATATAAAATACGATAATCCGAGAGAAGTTGGTGCAGATAGAATAGTTAATGCAGTAGCTGCTCATGAAATATATAAGCGAGCATTAGTGATTATTGATTTTGGCACGGCTACAACATTTTGTGCTATTAGAGCAAATGGAGATTATCTTGGTGGAACCATTTGTCCAGGACTGAAGATATCCTCTGAAGCACTATTCCAAAAGGCTTCAAAGCTGCCCAGAGTAGAATTGATAAAACCTCAATCACTTATTTGCAAAAATACAGTAAGTAGTATGCAAGCTGGCATAGTTTATGGATACATTGGTCAGGTATCATACATCGTGTCTAAGATAAAAAGTGAGCTTATGGAATTAGGAGAAGAAGAACCTTTAGTAGTTGCTACTGGAGGATTGGCAAAATTAATAAGTGAAGAATGCAGTAATGTAGATGTGATAAATCCTTTCCTGACTTTGGAAGGGCTTAGAATAATATATGAGAAAAATACTAGTCAATAGAATGGTTTCGCTTAGATTGACAATAAGTGAAGGTGAATAAATATGAAGATATCTCAACTTCAGTTTGATAATAATGTTTTTTTAGCACCAATGGCAGGAGTAACAGATATAGTATTTAGGGGATTGTGCAAAAAAATGGGCTGTGGTCTTGTCTATACTGAAATGGTAAGTGCAAAGGCATTATATTATGGAAGTAAAAATACTGAAGAACTTTTAGAAATTTCTGAAGAAGAAGCACCAGTTGCTGTGCAGATATTTGGGAATGAGCCATTGGTTATGGCAAAGGCATGTGATTTATTTAATGAAAATAAAGATATTTGTATTGTGGATATTAACATGGGGTGTCCGGCTCCTAAAATTGTGAAGAATGGAGAAGGTTCTGCTCTTATGAAGAATCCAAAACTAGCAGCTGAAATTGTTAAAGAAGTAAAAAAGGCATCTGCAAAACCAGTTACAGTTAAATTTAGAAAAGGGTTTGATAGCAATAATATAAATGCTGTTGAATTTGCTAAACAAATGGAGGAAGCCGGTGCAGATGCAGTTGCAGTTCATGGAAGAACTAGAGAACAAATGTATGAGGGTAAGGCTGATTGGGACATAATAAGACAAGTCAAATCAGCGGTGAGTATACCAGTTATAGGAAACGGAGATGTGTTTAACCCTCAAGATGCAATTGATATCACAAAACTTACTAAGTGTGATGCTATTATGATTGCTAGAGGTGCTTTGGGAAATCCGTGGTTATTTAGAGAGATTAAGCAGGCTCTAAATGGAGAAGAAGTAGTATATCCTAAGCCCTACCAAAAAGTTCAATTATGTATAGACCATTTTAAATTAGCTGTAAAGCAGTATGGTGAAGATAGAGCTGTAAGAGAAATGAGAAAAAATATAGCATGGTATATAAAGGGATTAAAAAACTGTACAGATATAAAAGTTAGAATAAATACAGAAAAGTTTAGTGATGGTGTTATAAAATTGCTAGAAGAGTACAAACTTGAAATTAAAGAATAAACTAAATAATTGTAGTTTAGTGTTAATAACTAGCATTAATTCGCGGTAGTAGTAATACAATATAATAAATATACAAACATGTATATGTTTACATTGGCTGGTATGTTGTATTAAAAGGTTAATCCTAATCCGATTGCAAATGTTGACAATATTATTAGCCTGTTTTATAATATCTTAAATAGTTATGAGCATTGGAATTTCAGGTTAGTATTGCTATAGTTTGATTGTTTGATTACTTAAATATGTTGTATATTTATATGATGGTTACAAGCCGCAACACTTCACTTCTGAAAGTGAGAGATGATGGTTCCTAAGTTTCTGGATAATATTTTTTAGTATACAAAAGACAGATAGAAGCTGGGAACTGTAAATATAAACTTAAATTTATTAGGTGTTTGTTATGTATGAGGGTACTGTAATAATATTTAGAAGGGGAGAAATAAAATGAGTGAAGCAAAAAAATACGTTATGACTTATGAAGGGGTTAAAAAACTAGAAGAAGAATTGGAATATTTAAAAACAATAAAGAGAAAAGAAATAACTGAAAAGATAAAGGTTGCCCTTTCATTTGGAGATTTAAGCGAGAATTCAGAATATGACGAAGCTAAAAATGACCAGGCTTTTGTAGAAGGAAGAATAGTACAATTAGAAACTATGCTAAAAAATGCTACAGTTGTAGATTCCAGTGAAATAAGAAATGATGTTGTTAATGTTGGAGCTATAGTTAAGGTGAAGGATTTTGAATTTGATGAGGAAGTAGAATTTGTAATCGTAGGTTCTGCTGAATCTGACCCATTAGAAAACAAGATATCTAACGAATCTCCTGTTGGTAGTGCTTTAATTGGCAAGAAGGTTGGAGACATTGTTGAAGCACAAGTACCAGATGGAGTAAGTAGATATGAGATTTTAGATATTAGAACTCAATAAGTTGGAGGGATAAATAAATGTCAAATGAGGAAAAGCAATTGACAAAAGAAGAAATTAAGCAAAGGAAATTGGAAGAAAAGGCTGCGGCAGAGTTTAATAGCTTATTACAAATAAGAAGACAGAAGTTATCTGATCTTCAAGCAGCAGGAAAAGACCCTTTTGACGTATACAAGGTTGAAAGAACGCATACAACAAAAGAGATAAAAGATAATTATGAGGAACTTGAAGGAAAACAAGTTACTGTAGCTGGAAGACTTATGTCTAAAAGAGTTCAAGGCAAGGCTGGTTTTTCTGATATACACGATAGATATGGAAAGATTCAACTTTACATAAAAATAGACGATGTTGGTGAAGAGAAGCTAAAATCATATAAGACTTTTGATATTGGAGATTTTGTTTCAATAACAGGATTAGTGTTTAAGACAAAAACTGGTGAAATAAGTATTCATATAACAGACTTTGAACTTTTAACAAAGTCATTAAAACCTCTTCCAGAGAAATTTCATGGTTTAAAGGACCCAGATTTGAGATATAGACAAAGATATGTAGATTTAATAATTAATCCAGAAGTAAGAGAAGTTTTCATGAAGAGAACAGCTATTATTAGAGCTATAAGAGAGTTTTTAGATAATAAGGATTACTTAGAAGTTGAGACTCCAATATTATCATCTATAGCCGGAGGAGCAGCAGCTAGACCATTTATAACACATCATAATGCCCTAGATATAGATATGTATCTTAGAATAGCAACAGAATTATATTTAAAGAGATTAATAGTTGGTGGATTCGAAAAAGTATATGAAATGGGTAAGAATTTTAGAAATGAAGGTATAGACATAAGACATAACCCTGAATTTACTATGATAGAATTATATGAAGCATATGCTGATTATAATGATATGATGGAAATAACAGAAAATATGGTTGCTTATGTATGTGAGAAGGTATTAGGTACTACCAAAGTTACATATCAAAGAACTGAAATAGACTTTACTCCACCTTGGAGAAGAATAACAATGGTAGATGCAGTTAAAGAACATGCAGGTGTAGATTTTAATTCAATAAAATCCGATGAAGAAGCTAGACAAATAGCAAAAGAAAAAGGTTTACAATTGAAAAAGAAATTAGAAGATTACACTAAGGGTGAAATTCTAAATGAATTATTTGAAGCATATGCGGAAGAAAAGATGATTCAACCTACATTCATATGTGATTATCCTGTAGAAATATCACCTCTTACTAAAAAGAAAAGAGGAAATGAAGCATTTACTGAAAGATTCGAAGGCTTTGTATATGGTAGAGAATTATGTAATGCATACTCAGAACTTAATGACCCTATTGTACAAAGAGAAAGATTCTTGCAACAAGCGAGAGAAAGAGAACTAGGAGACGACGAAGCATATGTTATGGATGAAGATTTCCTAAATGCTTTAGAAATTGGTATGCCTCCAACAGGTGGACTTGGAATAGGTATAGATAGACTTATAATGTTCTTAACAGACGCGTATTCAATAAGAGACGTGTTATTGTTCCCAACAATGAAGCCTACTCAAATGTAAGAGTTCAAAAAAGAGCTAGTTTTATAACTGGCTCTTTTTTATATACTTGTTATCATATTGTTTGTAGGGCGATGTTTTTACTGTTTTTTCAGTTATAGGAGAGTGTATCATTTGTAGTTAAAAGGTAGTTGAAGAAAGAAAAAGTAGAAATATATAAAAAAGTTTCAAAAAAGGTATTGCATATTTTTAAATTTTAAGTATAATAATATATGTAGTAAACGTTCCGCGATAGCTCAACGGTGGAGCACTCGGCTGTTAACCGATAGGTTGAAGGTTCGAATCCTTTTCGCGGAGCCATTTTTATTTTTTGTAAACTTGACAATAATCTATAGTTTGGTAGAATATATAATAAGTAAAAAGTTGCTAACTAATCAATAAAATTGATTAGTTATATTTTGCACAAATTAATATTTGCATGATGATTGAGAAAAGTAACAATAATATTTCTTTTAAGAGAGGTTGTGGGTGGTGTAAGCAACTAAGAAGTAATTGTAAAAGGAGCTTATGAGTGCAGTTTCAATGAAAGCAGGGCTTGTGCCAAAAAGGGTGGAACCGCGGAAGAAGAAACTTTCGTCCCTTATGGTATAGGGCTTTTTTTTATACAATTTTATAGAAAGGTGTGAATTTTATGGCAGTTGAAAAGACAATGGATAAAATAGTTGCATTAGCAAAGAATAGGGGATTTATATTTCCTGGATCAGACATATATGGAGGACTAGCAAATTCATGGGATTATGGTCCTTTGGGTGTAGAATTTAAAAACAATGTAAAAAAGGCATGGTGGAAAAAGTTTATTCAAGAGAGTCCATATAATATAGGTGTTGATTGTGCAATATTAATGAATAGGGAAGTATGGGTAGCATCTGGTCACGTTGGCGGTTTTGCTGATCCTTTAATGGATTGTAAAGAGTGCAAAGCAAGACATAGAGCTGATAAACTTGTAGAAGAGCATATGGCTTCCCAAGGTATAGATGATCAATCTGCTGATGGCTGGACTCATGAACAGTTAAAAGAATATATAGAAAAAAATAATATCGAATGTCCTAAATGTGGAGCAAAGAACTTTACTGATATTAGACAATTTAATTTAATGTTTAAAACATTCCAAGGAGTAACTGAGGATGCGGTTTCTGAAATATTCTTAAGACCAGAAACAGCTCAAGGTATATTTATTAACTTTAAGAATGTTCAAAGAACCAGTAGAAAGAAAGTTCCGTTTGGTATAGGTCAAATCGGAAAAGCTTTTAGAAATGAAATAACACCAGGAAACTTCACATTTAGAACCAGAGAGTTTGAACAAATGGAATTAGAATTCTTCTGTAAGCCGGGCACAGACTTAGAATGGTTTAAGTTCTGGAAAGAATATTGTTGGAATTTCTTATTATCTCTTGGAATTGATAAAGATAATGTTAGAATGAGAGATCATTCTCCAGAAGAGCTAGTATTCTATAGTAAAGCAACTTCTGATATTGAATACAAATTTCCTTTTGGATGGGGGGAACTATGGGGTATTGCAGATAGAACTGACTACGATTTGAAACAACACATGCAGCATTCTGGGGAAGATTTTAATTATCTTGACCCAAGTACTAATGAGAAATATGTACCATATGTAATTGAACCTTCATTAGGTGCAGATAGAGTTGCTTTAGCTTTCTTAGTTGATGCTTATGATGAAGAGGAACTTGAAGATGGAGACGTAAGAAGTGTACTTCACCTTCATCCTGCGTTAGCTCCATATAAAGCAGCGATTTTACCATTAAGTAAAAAATTATCAGATAAAGCTTCTGAGGTTTACGAGAAATTAGCTAAAAAGTTTAATATAGAATATGATGAAGCAGGAAGTATAGGTAAGAGATACAGAAGACAGGATGAAATAGGAACACCATACTGTATTACTATAGATTTTGATACCTTGGAGGATAATGCTGTAACTGTAAGAGATAGAGATACAATGCAGCAAGTTAGATTAAGTATAGATGAATTAGAAAAATATCTTCAAGAAAAGGTTGAATTTTAATAATTAGAATATAAGAAAAGCATGTAGACTAGTTTGGATTAACTAGCATACATGCTTTTGTTTTTATAAAATACTTGTTTATATTAGAAAATTAAGATGAAAAAAGTACCGGATATTTCTATCCGGTAAAAATAGGGTTTAATCATGGGGATATGTTATATGTTCAATTAAAACTTGGGGAATTATATTAATGTTTTCCTTACGGCACAATAAGATTATAACACATATATTTATAATCTTGCAATAGTCTACAATAATTTTTTATAAAAAATTTTATTCTAAAAAATTCGACAGCAAATGAGTACTGATAAATACAATATCTTATGCAAATAAAGATTTATTTAATTTGTTTACATTAAGTATAAGGTGGTATAATTATAAACGGAGTTCTTAGCTTCAGATTGGGCTTCAAAACCAATCTGAAGCTAAGAACTCGTTATCCAAGATGCAGCCTATGGTATACTTGATTTATATGAAATTAAAGTGTTACTGAGGATAGGCATCGGATAAAAGGAAAAATGATAGTTATAATTTTGTCTGGGGGAGATTTTAGTGAAAAAGGACTTTAAGAATTTTAAGGAATTTATAAATGATAAAAAAACAGCAGTAATAGGAATGGGAATAAGTAATAGACCTTTGATACACTTCTTGGTTGAACTGGGTGCGAAGGTTACGGCTTTTGATAAGAAAACAAGAGAAGAACTAAAGGATATAGTGGATGAATTTGAAAAAGAAGGTGTTGTACTCGAGCTAGGGGAGGGGTACTTGGATAAACTAAATGGATTTGAAGTTATATTCAAAACCCCATCTATGAGAATAGATAATCCATATTTATTAAAAGAGAAAGAAGCTGGTGCATATATTACCTCTGAAATGGAGGAGTTTGTACGATACTGCCCAGCTAAGATATTCGGTATTACTGGCAGTGATGGAAAAACTACAACTACTACTCTGGTATATAAGATGCTTAGAGAGCAAGGATATAATACTTGGGTTGGAGGGAATATAGGAACTCCTCTATTTACTCAGATTGAAAATGTTAATAAAGATGACAAAGTTGTTTTAGAACTCTCTAGTTTTCAACTAATGACTATGAATGTATCGCCAGAAGTAGCTGTTATTACTAATTTAAGTCCTAATCACTTAGATATGCACAAAGGTATGGATGAATATGTGGAATCAAAAAAGAATATATTTAAGTATCAAAATCAAAGTGATCTGCTAGTGCTAAATCTAGACAATGACATTACTAGAAATATGAAAAGTGAGGCAAAAGGCAGAGTTTTTCAGTTTACTAGACAAGAAATGATAGCGCAAGGGGCTTGTTATAAAGATAATACTCTATATATATTTGAACAAGAAGTGTGTAAAAAGGATGATATTCAGATTAAGGGATTGCATAATGTAGAGAATTTATTAGCAGCTTTCACTGCAGTTTATGAGGATGTTTCTTTGGAAAACATGAGGAAAGTTGCAGTATCCTTTACTGGAGTTGAGCATAGGTGTGAATTTGTTAGAGAGATTGATGGTGTTAAATACTATAATGACTCCATAGCGTCAAGTCCTACAAGAACCCTCGCTGGCCTAAATGCTTTTGAACAGCAGGTTATATTAATTGCGGGTGGGTATGATAAAAATATTCCTTTTGAACCACTGGCTGAAGAAGGATATAAAATGATAAAGGCATTAGTGTTAGTTGGAACTACAAAATACAAGATTAAAGAAGTGTTCGACAAAGTAATTCGTGATAAAGGCATTAACTTACCTATTGTATTAGCAGATAGTTTTGAAGAGGCTGTTTATGAGGCTGGAAAAATTGCCGTAAAGGGAGATGTTGTTACTTTATCACCTGCATGCGCTAGTTTTGATTTATTCCCTAATTTTGAGGCTAGGGGTAATACCTTTAAAAATATAGTTACACACATCAAGTAAATAATAATTTTTAAGAGTTAGTAGCCAAGGTAATGTAATTATTTAAGTTAGTTACCTTGGTTGTTTTATTGTTATTAGCTATGCAACAATTTATAGTATCACATCAGATAGTTATACAATATGTTAAGTAGAGTTTAAAATGGGCGGAGGATAAATAAGGGTTGCATGGAATGAAATGTGCATTGAGCTTAGAGAAGGATTAAGGTAAAATATCAGATACAACATTAGTTATAACATTTAGAGGCAGTATTAAGCAGAATATCTTATAAGTATTTCATAGTGATTAGTAGTCAAGTGTATATTGACAAGTAGTCTAGATTAAACTATACTATGATAGTTGCGTTTAGCAGCAAAGTGTGAATAATAACTTTTTTAAATTGATTACTAAAAATAAATGAAAAAAAGTTATTGACAATATGAAATAGTTTTGATAAACTATAAAAGCTGTCGGGTGACAGCAACACAATTGGTCTTTGAAAATTAAACAGATATCATGAAAAGTCAGCAATTCTTTATGAGAATAAATTAAGTGATAACTTAATTGAGTACAGATTAAACTTTTAAATTGAGAGTTTGATCCTGGCTCAGGACGAACGCTGGCGGC
>JAUZPI010000080.1 GCA_030706015.1 Bacillota bacterium | reverse complement strand
TATTTATTTCTAAGCATGCCTATAAAGCTTAAAAACAATTGATTATTAGAACTTTTATCCACCTCATCTATGAATAAGATAACTTCTCTAGAAGAACTTCTCACGAAGCTTGTTATCGCCTTAGACAAATCTTTAATATTATGTATATCCTTAACCATAGATAAAAGTCTTTTACTTTCTTCTTCATGAGTTAATTCTATACTTTCACTAAGTAATTCAATGAAAACCTTGGAAAAGTCCTCTTCATCTTGAAACACTTTATCACCAATTCCTTCAAAACTTATGCTGCTAACAAGATATTCAGATTCAAGAAGATTAACTAACCCACTTAAGGTTGTTGTTTTACCATATTGCCTCGGCCTATTTATTGTAAAATAAAATTCATTATCTATAAGTTCTCTAATCTGCTCAAGTTTTTCACCAATATCTACCATATAATGCTTTCTTGAAACACAAACCCCTGTACTATTAAATCTCTTTTTCATAAACCCCCAACCGCACTCCCATTACAAAATTGTTTCTATTACCTAAATTATTATCCAATTAACATAAAAATATTATAACATAATAGGCCGACATCATTGCTTTATTTTCTTTAGAAGTTGAGCTTATCTATTCTGAAATCTCTTCTAAGATGAAATCCACATTGTTATATCTTAACCGGCACTATTGAGTCTATAGTTTTTAGGAGAAATCCCCTTGTACTTCTTAAATACCTTTGAAAATAAAAATGGATCAGCATAGCCTACTGAATTAGATATTTCAACTATAGATAAATCTGAGTTTGTAAGCAAATGACAGGCCTTTTGAAGCCTAAAGTTTATGAGATAGTTTTGCGGTGAAACATTCAATATATCCAAGAAAATCTGATATAAGTATTTTCTGTTTATCCCTACATAACTAGCCATTTCATCTATGCTTATCTTTCTTGAATAATTAGTGTTTACAAATTCAATAGCTTGTTTAATATATGCATCCTTGTGTTTAGTAGCACTATTTATATTGTCTGAGCTTGATTCTTCTATTATGGTAGACAATAAGTCATAGAATGAGCTTAATGCTTTTAGATCCATAGCTTTTTCACATGCTATAGAATTAAAAATAGCATGAAAGTAATTATTAATATGTTTATTATCACATTTAAATGTTGGATTACTTAGATTAAGATTTGCACGATTAAGATATGCTTCAGCATTAACACCATTAAAGGCAACCCAAGAATAATCCCAAGGTTCCTCAGACACCGATTTATAAGACACAAGTACATTAGGGCAGATTAAAAAACCTTCCCCTTGAGATACTTCATATATGTTATCTCCCATCTTGAATATTCCTTTTCCCTTATGTACATAATGAAGCTTGTAATGATCTTTTATGCCTGGTCCCCAGGAAAAATTGTTCTCACAATCACCCGTACCACAATAATATAGCTTTATATCCACATTTAGCTCTAGGTTCATATTATCATTCTTTGGCTTGAAACAAATCATAATTTTATCTCCTCTGTTTAAACTACTATAAGACATTATACCATTTTTTCAAGTCATTATTAAATGGCTTAAGTTTGTAATGTACAATATAATAGTCTATGCAAGGAGCAATTTAATACATAGAAATACTTTAAAATCAGCATATACAGATTAAAATTACTGAAAACGGTTTAATGCACTGAGGAGGTTATATTATGAAAACAATAAATATTGCAAACGGAGAAATAAAGGCTTCTGAAATATCACTTGGTTGTATGAGAATAGATAGTCTTTCTAAGGGTGATGCTTCTAAGCTTATCAACACTGCCCTAGAAGAAGGAATCAATTTCTTTGATCATGCTGACATTTATGGCGGCGGTAGATCAGAAGAAGTGTTCGCGGATGCTATTGATATGAATCCTAGCGTCAGAGAAAAACTTATACTCCAATCAAAATGCGGCATAAGAAAAGGTTTTTTTGACTTTTCCAAAGAACATATTTTAAATTCTGTAGATGGAATCCTAAAGCGCTTAAGAACAGATTATTTGGATGTTCTACTGCTTCATCGTCCTGATACTCTTATGGAACCAGAAGAAGTGGCAGAAGCATTTTCAACACTCCACAGCAGCGGAAAGGTTAGATATTTTGGAGTTAGCAACCAAAGACCTTTGCAAATTGAATTGCTTAACAAATACTTAAATCATAAAATTATCATTAATCAATTGCAGTTAAGCTTAACAAATACAGGTATGATTGATGCAGGCCTTAATGTAAATATGAAAAATGATGCTTCTATAGATAGAGATGACAGCGTTCTAGAATACTGCCGTTTAAAAGATATTACAATACAAACCTGGTCACCATTCCAGTATGGTTTCTTTGAAGGAGTATTCCTAGATAACGATAAATTCCCAGAACTAAATAAAAAGATAAACGAATTCGCAGAAGCTAAGGGTGTGCCAAATACAGCTATTGCTATTGCGTGGATTTTAAGACATCCTGCAAGAATGCAGCCTATTGCTGGTACTACAAATGCTAAACGTTTAAAAGACATCTGCAAAGCTTCACAGGTTGAATTAACAAGAGAAGAATGGTATGAATTATATAGAGCTGCAGGCAATATACTGCCATAAAGAAATATAAAAGGGAATCAAAACTGATTCCCTTTAAATTTTATTATTTATTTTCTTCTTCGAATTTCTTCATGAATTCTACTAAAGCTTTAACACCTTCAGTTGGCATAGCATTGTATATGCTTGCTCTCATACCGCCAACACTTCTGTGTCCTTTTAAGTTTTCGAATCCAGCTGCTTTAGCTTCTTTTACAAACTTAGCATCTAATTCATCTGAACCAGTTACGAAAGGTACGTTCATTAATGAACGATCTTCTTTAACAACAGTTCCTTTGAACATGCTGCTTGAATCAAGGTAGTTGTAAAGAATGGCAGCCTTTTCTTCGTTGATCTTCTTCATTGCTTCAAGTCCACCCTTGTTTTGAACCCATTTAAATACTTTTCCGCATATGTAAATACCATATGCTGGTGGTGTATTGTAAAGAGATCCATTGTCTGCATGAGTTTTATATCTTAACATTGTTGGAGTTCCTGGTAATACATCCTCAGTGATTAAATCTTCACGGATTATTACTATAACAACGCCTGCAGGTCCAACGTTCTTTTGAGCTCCAGCGAAAATCAAACCGTACTTAGTTACATCTACTGGTTCTGATAAGAAGTCTGATGACATATCAGCTACTAATACTTTTTCCCCTACTTCTGGTAAGTTATTGTATTTTGTTCCGTAGATTGTGTTGTTGTGGCAGATGTATACATAGTCTGCATCATCAGAAATCTTTAAACCTTTTAGGTCTGGAATATATGAGAAAGTCTTATCTTCTGAAGAAGCTAAAACATTAACTTTTCCATATATCTTTGCTTCTGATATTGCTTTTTTAGACCATTGTCCAGTGTTGATGTAATCTGCAACTTTATTTTTCATTAAGTTCATTGGAATCATCGCAAATTGTTGTGATGCTCCGCCTTGAAGGAATAATACTTTATAATTGTCTGGAATGTTCATTAATTCTCTTAGTGCTTTTTCAGCGTCCCCAATAATTCCTTCGAAAGCTTTAGAACGATGGCTCATTTCCATAACTGACATACCAGTTCCTTGGTAGTCTAGTATTTCTTCTCCTGCTTCTCTTAGAACCTCTTCTGGTAATACAGCAGGTCCTGCAGAAAAGTTATAAACTCTTGACATTGGTTAATGCCCCCTTTAATATTTCATTTGTAACTTATACTATTATAACACAAATTATTCATAAAGAAATACCATCATTGTTTGTGTTTGTAAAAATTAAAGGAGTTTTATTTTCTATCTTATAAAATTAGTAAACACCTTGTCTTCTCTTTCACTTTCTACCACTTTACCATCTCCATTTTTTACAAGCTTCAATAGCCAAGCCATATTTTTACCTAAAACTCTCATTATCTGCATTCCTTCTGCATCCTGAGTTGCCTCCCCTGGTGCAGTACCATGAACTATATTCCAATAATTTGATGTAGGCACTGCCATTTCTGAATAATTAACATAGTTGTTTAATTGTTCATAGGTTGAAATACCTCCAGTTCTTCTTACTGCAACCACAGTAGCCCCTACCTTATGTCTAAGCATACCTCCGTTTACTGAGGTTACGTAAAAAGCACGATCTAAGAAGGATTTCATAGTTCCAGCTATACCTGCATAATGTGTTGGAGAACCTAAAATGATTCCATCTGCTTCTTTCATTTTCTGAATCCACTCATTGACCTGATCCTTTTCGTTAACACATTTTTCATTCATGTTTCTAACACATCCACCGCAAGCTAAACAACCGCGGATTGCCTTATTTCCCACATGAATTATTTCAACTTCTATGCCTTCCTTTTCTAACTCTGCAGCGACAGCCTTTATCGCCTCATAAGTATTCCCCTTTTCTCTAGGACTTCCGTTAAACGCAACAACTTTCATAACTTCTACCTCCAGCTATCTTTTTTTCTAATTATATATACATATAAATCCATCAACAAGTACGCACTTTTTAGTTAGATAACTTACTTTTTGGTAAGATATATTTACCTCGGGCCTTTAATTTGCTATTATTAGGTAAAATAATTAAAGGCGGGTACATCTATGGTATATTATGAAGGAAAAAAATATATATGCTTACTAGACTTTGCAATGAATCTTATTAGAGGCAAATGGAAGGCTGTTTTATTGTGTCATCTGTATAGAGGACCAAAAAGATTTTTGGAGCTGCAGCGAATGACTGAAGGCATAAGTCAAAAGGTATTAAATGAAAAACTGAAGGAATTAGAGAACGATAAACTAATAGGTAAAGAAATCTATGCAGAAATTCCACCTAAAGTTGAATACTTCCTTACAGATAAAGGTAGAAACTTAACTAGCATTATTAAAGAAATTGAGGACTGGTCCCTTAAGTATTACCCTGAATTAGAGAACAGCTGTGAATAAAAAATTACTATGGAGTGAAAAACTAGGCATTGAAGTATCGCCTAGTTTTACTCTTTTGAGCTTCTTATTACTCTATTTCAATATTCAATTGATCACTATAAATAATTTGAATATTTTCACTCCATGTACATGCCTTAATATCCTTTAGGGTTCTATTCAAGTAACCCTTCTGTTCTTCTGGAATAGTAATTTTTATATTAGTTATCTTTTCTTTTAAAGAAAGATTTCTTTCTGATTTATATTTTCTTACTTCACCCAGAATCTTTTTAATATTTTCACCAAAACGTAAAATCTCTTCGGCGTTACCATCAATATTTATACCCCACTGCATTATATGAATTGAAGCTGCTTTCTCAAATTCTTTAAAATGGCACTGATATATCTCTTCCGTGATATGAGGTACATAAATGGCATAAAGCTTCAATAGTTCTAAGAGTACGTTATATAAAGCATACTGTGCTGACACTCTCTCCTCTGCTCCATGAATTTCTGGTTTATATAACCTATCCTTTACTATCTCCAGATAATTATCACAAAAATCATTCCAAAAGAATTCATCTATTTCATGCTTTGCAAGTCCTATCTCATATTTGTTTAAACTCTCTCTGGCAGTATCCTCTACGGATTTGATTCTCTCAATTATCCAGCTGTCAATGGGAAGCAGTTCTGCTGGCTTCTGTCCATTGTAATCCTGAAGCTGCATAATACAAAAGCTTGCTGCATTCCAAAGCTTAGTCAAAAATCTCTTTGATACCTTAAGTTCATCCTCAGAAAACATGGTATCTGTTCCAAGCTTTGCTCCTGCTGCCCAATACCTCATTGCATCGGCTGAATGCCGCTCTATTAACTGTTTTGGTGAAGCTGCTGAATTATTTTTTGACTTACTTATTTTCTCACCCTTTTTAGCCAGTACAAATCCACATATCATAATATCCTTCCAAGGAAGAGTGCCTGTGTGGAACAAGCTTCGAACTATAGTATAAAATGCCCAGGTTCTGATTATTTCATGAGCCTGTGTTCTCATTCCCATAGGCATAAGCTTCTTGTGCATATCCTCCTCAGTATTCCACTTTGAATTAATTAAAGGTGTTAATGAAGAAGTTGCCCAAGTGTCAAATACAGCTGTTTCTGGTATAAAATCTGTACTGCCGCAGCTGCAGGCTGAAGAAGGCTTCGACTCCATTGGATTTAATGGAAGTTCTTCATCCTTTGCAAGCATAACCTTGCCGCATTTGCTGCAGTACCACAGAGGGAATGGAATTCCAAAGTATCTTTGTCTGGATATACACCAGTCCCATTTTAAATTTTCAACCCAGGATATATATCTGGTTTTCATAGAAGCTGGATACCAATTTATCTCATCAGCCGCTTTTAAATATCTTTCTTTCTCACTTAAAATGTTTATATACCACTGCTTTGATGGTATTATTTCTATTGGTTTTCCGCATCTTTCATGAGTTGAAACTGTATGAGTTATTATCTCACTCTTTTTTAAAAGATTATTTTCTTTAAGAAGTTCTATAATTCTTTCCCTTGCAGCCAGAACCTTAAGTCCTGCTATATAAGGAACACCCTCTGCTATTTTCCCATTAGCTTCTATAACCTTTCTATACGGCAGCTTATATTCCTCATACCACTCAACATCAGTAGTATCTCCAAAGGTAGCACACATTACAACTCCTGTACCTTTATCAATGCCTACTTTTTCATCTGATAAAATTGGTATTTCACGGTTGTATAATGGAACTATTGCTTTCTTGCCAATATTTCTTAAATACCTTTCATCTTCTGGATTTACAAATAGGCATACACAACCGTAAAGAAGCTCTGGTCTAGTGGTTGCAACTATCAATTCTTCTCCTTCTACTAGAAATGGTATATAGTTAAAGGTTGTTTCCTTATCAGCACTTTCTAGTTCTGCCTGAGCAATAGAAGTTTGACAGGTGGTACACCATAAAACTGGTGATTCCTTAATGTAAGCTTTACCTGCCCTTGCCATATCCAAGAAGGCTTTTTGAGATATTTTTTGTACTTTAGGGCTTATGGTTTCATACTGAAGAGACCAATCTACACTAAAGCCCATGGAAAGCCATAGATTTTTAAATTCCTCTACATATTTCTCAGTAGCTTTAAGACAAGTTTTAATAAACTCACTTCTAGGCAAATCAACAGCCCTTATATTTTCTTCTTTCTCTACAAGTCTTTCTGTCGGCAGCCCATTATCGTCAAAGCCAAAGGGATAAAATACATTTTTACCCTGCATCCTCTGAAACCTTGCTATCATCTCCGCCTGAGTGTATGAAAATATATGACCTATATGAAGACTTCCGCTTACAGTAGGCGGTGGTGTGTCTATAGAAAAAGTCTCTCTATTAGTATTGGGATTATATTTATATATATCACAATCTTTCCAATATTTCTGCCACCTTTTTTCTGATTCTATTGAGTTATACTTTTTACTTAACATACTTTGTACCTCCTCTAAATATTCTATCTAACTTACCTAATTGCGCATTTTAAGTAAGCAAAAAACCCTCCGTCCTAATATATAGGACGAAGGGTGAATCTCCGTGGTACCACCTAAATTTGTACAAATGTACACTCTCGATTATAGTACGGGCAGCTTTGCCGATACTACTTCCCTTGTAACGGTAGGAACTCCGTTAAAGCCTACTCTCAAATAGATTTCGGTTTACTGCTCCGAGGCTACCTTCATTACATCAATCATGGGAAATTTCCACCAGCATTCCCTCTCTTTATTTCAAGTCTGCAACTACTCTTCCTCATCAAGGCTTTTATTTGTATTGTACATATACTACCATTTGTATTATATGCTGTCAATACAATTTCTGGTTATTTAAACTATAAGCTCTTTTTCATATAATAACGTTTATGACTTAATGGACAATTATCCAATACACCAAAGATATCATATCCATGTTTCAGGTAAAAATCCTTCGCTTGAAAATCAAATGTATCTAAATGAACCAATTTGCATCCTTTTTCTTTAGCAATCTTCTCTACTTCATCTAAAAGTGCAGATCCATATCCTTCTTTTCGAAACTCTTCCTTTACCCATAAAACGTCTATATATAAACAATTCCAACAGTATAATATACTATTTATTCCCGCTATTATATTTCCATCTAAAGCTTTTATAACTCTATTAATATGATTAAAAGAAGGTTCTTGGGTGAACGGTACCTTAGACGCATTATACGCGATTATCTCATTATCAACTACATTCCATTCTTCACCATTACCTTCCTCAACAACAAAGCTTTTCATCTCTTTTTCCCCCTAACTGTTTTTGTAAGTGAATAATATAGATTACCATTAAAATTATAATATCGCTAATAATATAAGAACAACCTTAAAAATAATTCTGAAATGAAGATGTGCCATAATGCAAAACTGCATTATGGCACATCTAATCTTTCTTGTAATTTTTTGCTTCTAAAATAATTCTTTGTATACTTTTTTCTGATAAATAATATTTTTCAGCAAGAGCTTTTATAGATTCACCTTTTTTATATTCTTCATAAATATTTTTATTTCTAATTATATTTTCTTCCCTAGTTCTGGTTTTCTCTCCCCAATTCTTTTTGTTACCTTCTTTTCTTGGTATATATATATATTCACCATCTACATAGTTTTGAATTATTTCTAAAAGTTCTTGTGGTAATATATCAGTTGCCTTTACATAGCTCATTTTGCTCCTCCTAAATTTAAACTTTCTATTAGGATTGAGCAAAGGCCATTTCATTCATTTTATTAATATGCAATAGCCTTTGCTATGCATTAATAACATACCTTCTCATACGAAAATATCCCACCCTTCTGCTTTCTTTTATAATTAAATAAACACAAACCACTGTAATGCATTGGCTGTATTTCATTTAAACTTTTCGCATATAATAAAGAGACTCTAAGAAAGCAAAGCCTTCTTACAGCCTCTAAAATTATCGTTATCTTACCTAGTGAAACCCACAATAATCAAAATAAATTATGATTATTGCAGCACTAATGAATAATTTTAGTTCTATAAAATGAGGATCTCTACTTACTAAATTCCAAAAGAAGCACACAAAAAAGCCTATTATTATAGGTTAACTTTTTAGTGTATTATCCATTTTTGAAAATAAATTAGCAAGCAGTAACTATCATCTTTTTGAACCTCCTTATTACAATTAAAAAGTTTTGAACGCAATTCATATTATATCCATTAATACAAAATAAATCAAGCGGTGTTGTAAATAAAAATACAAAATAAGAGCTTCCTATAAGAAAGCTCTCATCTGAAAATATTTTTACTAAACCCATTATTAATTTGCCGCTAAATTAGTAAGCAGATTATTTTCTAAAGGTGTTCCTAAACCTGTTACAAAATCATACCCCTTTTTAGCATAGTCCATTGATAAACGGCCATTTTGTCCTATAGTTATATCTCTGTAATCTGAAGAATACTGAGAAGTACTTGCAATACTATATAATTGATTTTGAACATTAGATAAAGGGGTTGTTCTATTTGCATCAACTAAAGCAATAAAAGCTGCCCAAGCTGGAGCTGCAAAGCTTGTACCACCTACTATATACCAGGATGAATTATAATCCACTAAAACACCAGTATTAGGATCCGCATTGAATGCCACGTCTGGTATAGCTCTATATCCCTTAGAAGAGATATTAAGTTTTTGTTGATAGCTTGGCTCTTTTTCATATCTGCTGATTCCGCCGCCAGATCCAGACCATGCAGTTTCACTACCTATAAGATTCCCTTGATAATCTAAAGGTAAACTAGTTCCTCCAACAGCTAATACATTTGGTGAAGCCGCTGGCCAAGTGGTACCTGCGCCATTATCACCAGAAGCTGCTACGTAAACAGTATTAGAATGCTGAAAATGTGAATCCAAGGCTGTTTCCCCAGAAAATTCAGAACCGCCCCAGCTCATGGATACTACCTGGACACCTAAATTGGACGCATAATCTACAGCCCCCAGGAGGTCATTACTTGAAGAAGATTTTGCAACAACCAAATCAATTGCAGCATTTGGAGCTAATGCATGTGCCCATTCCACATCAAGCGAGGTCTCCTGAGCCCAACCTGTATCATTTACCGTAGGCTTTCCTTGTGGGTAATAAATTTGTAGATTTGCATTTGTTAAACTAAACTTGCTATTGAAAGATGCTAAATCATTCTGAATTGTTGGACTTCCGTATGCAACAACAATAGCTATTTTCTGATTTTGACCTGTGGTAGAAAGCTTGTCCACTCCATAAGCATGTTTTATCTGAGACGGCTGATATCCGGAGTACTGATTATACTGTGTTCTTTGTCTAAACCTGCCGCTGGGCTGCATCTTTACACTATCATTATTTGAGATCATAGCTTGTCCAGTAAATAATACGGATGAACAAAGTATTGAAGAAATGGCTAAAGCAAAAACCTTCTTTTTCATAAAAAAACCTCCTTTATTATATTTTTTATTCAATAATATAATTATACTATATTTTCAATTAAATGCATCGTTGAAAAAACTGAATTTTTTGTGAACATTATAATTATATGTTCATTTTAGGCTATTCGTCCAAATAATTCTCCATTAATAAAAACAAAAACTTAATAATCCTGCTTAGAATATTATTGAATAATACCTCTTATGTTCATACAAATTTTTATGTTATAATCCTATTTGGGTGATATTATGCAAATATTAAAAAATGATTGGCATGACTTATTAAAAGATGAATTTGAAAAAGAATATTATTTAAAACTTAGAAGTTTCCTGATAAATGAATATAAAACAAAAACCATTTATCCAAGCATGTACGATATATTTAATGCCTTACATTATACAGAATATAAAAAAATAAAAGTTGTCATATTAGGACAGGACCCTTATCATGGTCCTAATCAAGCTCACGGTTTAAGCTTTTCAGTTAAACCAGGTGTACCAGCTCCTCCTTCACTTATGAATATATACAAAGAACTCCACAGCGATTTAGGCTGTTACATTCCAAACAATGGTTATCTAAAGAAATGGACTGAAGAAGGTGTTATGCTGTTAAATACAGTATTAACCGTCAGAGCAGGCGAGGCAAACTCCCATAAAAATATAGGCTGGGAGCAATTTACCGATAGAATCATTAGTATACTTAATGACAGACAAGAACCTATTGTTTTTATATTATGGGGAAGCAACGCCCATTCTAAACTAAATATAATAAACAATCCAAAACATTTTATAATAAAATCTCCTCATCCAAGTCCATTATCTGCTCATAGGGGGTTCTTTAGAAGTAAGCCATTTTCTAAAGCAAATGAATTCCTTATATCAATAGAGAAAGAGCCTATTGATTGGCAGATTGAAAATATTTAATGCAGCCAGACAAATCTAGCTGCATCTATTTATAAACTCTGATATTTCTTTTAATGATTGTTTACCCTCTGTCAAAATATCATTTTGGGTAGTGAATACATGCCACATGCCTCTCCAAACCTTCAAGGATACCTTCACACCAGCTTCTCTAGCTTTTTCTGCCAGCCTAATGGAATCATCTAAAATAACTTCATCTGTGCCTACGTGTATTAACAAGGGAGGAAAATCACTATAGTCACCGTACAGCGGCGATATCAATGGATTGAACAAACTCTCAGTATC
Source organism: Bacillota bacterium (assembly GCA_030706015.1). Classification (GTDB taxonomy): domain Bacteria; phylum Bacillota; class Clostridia; order Clostridiales; family Clostridiaceae; genus JAUZPI01. Next base: position 6,625 of record JAUZPI010000080.1, on the reverse strand, counting down.
AGCATAATTTTCCGGTTTAATAAGATACTCAACCTGCCCAAAGATGGGATCAATCTTGGCATTTTTCGTATTACTTTCACCAGTAGCCGCCAAATCAGTCCAAGGTGATATACAGACTACTGCACCAGGTAAAGCCTCTCCGTTTTCCTTCAAAGATAAAACCGTAGCCAGAGCTAAACCTCCTCCAGCAGAGTCTCCAATAAGAACAATATCATTTGCATTAACGACTTGCTGTATAAAGCTGTGATAAACAGCAAGGGAGTCCTCCAATGCCGCAGGAAATGGATTCTCCGGAGCAAGCCTATATCCCACAGTCAGTACCCTTTGGCTAGTATATTTAGAAACCTGTATTGCAAATCCACGAGCAGTAGAAAGAGTACCTGTTACATATCCTCCTCCATGAAGATATATTAAGGTCTTTTCCCCCTTGTCAGCTTTAGGTATAATCCATTCACATTCTACACCATCAATATCAATGCTGTTCACTTCAAAGCCCAAAGGAACCTTTCGCCCACCAGCAAATGATTCCCAAACTGTACGTGCTTCCTCAAGACTTTTGTTTCTAGTCATCCTGCTCCCTAATCTTATAATCCTTTTTATAACCCGGCTCCTCGTTGAGGGTTTTCCACTGTATTCAATCCAATTTCTTTCTGTTGTATTATCCATTTTAAACCCCACCTTATATCTATATAAAATATTTAAATCTGCCTTTACTAATTATTTTACCTCACTTACCAACATACTCCAATATATATCTGCTAATATATTATACTTTCTTATATGTCCTTTGCTATATAAAGCCTGGCTCTCTGTAAGCTTTAGATAAATCTGCTTAACTCACTTTTGCTGACAAGTCTGGTTTTACTGTATATTTTTCAAGCAGGAAGAAAATCATTATGCTTATTTCATAAAAAAACAAGGTGTAGATTAACCTCCAACCATTGTGTAAAGTTAGTATCCCCATTTGGGCGAATACGCTCTGAACCACAATAGAAATAATAAAGGACAGACTCTTCCAGTACCACTTTTTAAGTATACAAGCAAATATCACCGCAAGAAGACATTCTATCACATGAAATGAAAAAATAATTATGATACTTGATAGGTAAAAGTCCTTAACCAAACTACTTACAAAACTTAAACGATACTGTTGTTTTCCTAAAAGAAGCAAAATGGGGGCTGGAATATGTATGATTACCATAGCCGGAAAATAAAATATTATGGCTCTAACTAATCCTGAACATCCTTCATTCATTTTTTTAAATACCTTATTTGAAATTACTAAAATTACGAAAACAATAACAGCTGTCATATAGTATCTCCACCAGTGCTGCTCATATATCCGTAGTTTCACAAATAAGTATTCTATTGAAGTGAAAAAAATGGAAATAAAAGAAATCCAGCCATAACGAAAGGAATAGGCTGCCATTATCACTGCTGCCGCAGGATAAAGTGTAGTGTTTAGTATTAAATGACCTAGCAGATTTCCCTCCCAAATATCAGCAAAAACACCAGTCTTATACAAGTAAGCATTAAATAGGCCTAGTACAGTGAATTCACCAATCCATGCAACACCTGCTGTAAATAGATAAAGCACCAAAAGTGTAGATGTTTTACAAACAGTTCTTTTGTTTAATACAGCATAGATAGAACTTGCCACTCCAATACCGGCTAAACCAATATACCAAAATAAATTAAGCATGATACACCTCAAAACTTAAACAATTAATAACAAGATTGTTAAAAGTTAATTAACAAATCTTATTCTTTACTTACATATTTAAAAATATTCAAGGTGATATGCTGTAACTTTCTATTCATTTCCAAAGCTTCTGCAGTCCCAGCGTAACTATTGTAAATAGATATAAAGTACTTAGATAAAAAACAAAGGATATTTTCTCTAATTGATAGAAAATATCCTTTATCCAATAATTCTAATTTAAAATTGCTACAAAGACACAACAACTATACCATATCTGTCAATATGCCTTCTTAGTGCCTATTTTACTTATTCCCGGAACTTCCGGATATAAATCATCGGAAATAAGCTCTGAGGATACTAGGTTTCCGTTCTCATATGTATCCCGTGTTACTTTTACTTTATAGCCACTACTGGCCTTTTGTAAAAAAACAATTTTCCCTTCAGGTAGATTAGGATCTTCTACAGACTTTGTTTCTGGCGGGATTGTTTCATACACATCGTTTGAAATTACGTATTTTCTCTTTACCAAGCTTGAATTTGAGTAAATATTTATATATAAATTCTTATTTTCAGTATACGCTTCAATATAAATTGGATAGCTTATGGTATTCTTAAATTTAAAATCAATATCATTCCAATCAACTGTTGAATCTAACCCCAACTCCACATATGATGAAGGTAGACTATGATGTGTTCTTTCAATCGGCTGCATTCCTGCCATTAATACAGCGTTATATAAAGTAGATGATACCTGACAAATTCCGCCGCCAATTCCCGAATCAACCCTATTATCCACCAAAACTGGCGCCATCATATACCCTCTTTCTTTTGTCCTCTCGCCTACACAATCGTTAAAGCTAAAAATTTCATTGGGCATTATAACCTTACCATTTATACTACTGCTGGCAAGATCGATATTATGACATCTTTCATCTGAAGAGGAAGAAAAACTAGTAGAAAAAGAGGTTATCATTGTATTAATATCTGAAAGTTTATCCGATGTAATAACTGCAGCAGATTCTGAAACTGGAGCTTTTATTACCATATCACGACTATTTCTATATTTAATCTTATCCTTTATTTCTTCTTCAAGTTTAGCTTCATTAAGCTTATATCCTTTTGCATCAGGATTGACTGTAATGCTTCCATTACCATCCTTCTTAATACTAGCATTTATAGCTTCTTTATCTACATCTTTTTTAATATTTCCTATGTAATCTTTAATATAATTTTCATCATAAACAAAATTTACACTATATAATTCTGCAGGACTCTTCTGTAGAAGTTTACTCTTTTCATACACGCTGGGCCTTGCTTCTAAGTTAGCTGTACTGTAAACTACACTTTGAATATTGTAGTTTTTAATTGCCTTTGAAAATTGCAATTTATAGGTTTTGTTATTCACTTCAATGTTTATGCTTTTCTTCATTAGTGGATTAATATACTGATTTTTAATTAAATCTTCATCTTCTTTTATACTTCTATTATTTAAATGCAGCCCACTTATTTTAATCCCAGGATATAGTAAGTTGTCCCATTTCTTATTATAGTTGTATACTTCCCATGTTAACCCACATGTGCTACCTATCAAAAAAACTAAAACTTCTAGAATGAGAAACTTGGCAGTGATAGTAATACGATAATTCCCTCTCAACATAAATAACCCTCTTATCTCCGACAGTTTATTGAATGAAACAGCATGCAATGTAATAACCTATCTCACCTTTACCAACGGATTGTTAGAAATATACTATTTATCATTGTTAAAAAAATTAATAATATTATTTATCTTTTCTGCTTCATACTTTACTATATTAATTTGCTCTTTTAATAGAATTTCATTCATTTGAATTTTTTCCTCATGCTCACTAATTAACTTTTTCAGCTTTTCAATTTCCACCTTATGTTCTTTTATTGTACTGACAGTTTCGTTATAGCATTGATCTGAGAATTTCTCTAAAACCTCTAATCTTTTTTCACCATCGGAAATGATATGATTAAAGTCTATATTTGAAGAATTTATAATACTAATTACTGACTTTTTTCTAACTTCATGTGGTAAGCTTTCAGGAATTGCATTAATAAAGTTTCCTGCCATAAAGATTGTATTAATATTACTATTTTCTATATTATATAAAGAATATATATCTTCAATAGGCAATTTGCTTTTGGGTTTACAATTTACTTTTTCAGGAACTTCAATTTCTACTTCATGAGCTTCAGAGTATTGGTATTCAGTGTTATTACTATCTTCTTCGATGTTCTTAGATTCAATTTCATCTTTAGGATTAACATTATCCATATCTGATATATTCTCTTCATTAGTTACATTGTTTACGTCAGCGCTATCATTTGCTTCCTTGTTAGTCTTTTCAATAAGATTAAGTTTTTCAAATACCGATATAAACTTTGACATAATTTACTTCTCCTTTAAACATAGTTACTCACTTTGAAACTATAGTATTGTAAAATATTTAAAATTCTTTTTGTTATAAAAAAATATATAAAACTTCTTTACCAAAAACTAATCCTAAAACAAGCATAATTACACATGTTATCACATAAGAAAACCCTTGCGTTAATTTATATTTGCGAACTGATAAATACTTTTCTAATAATTTTATAATTGCCTTACAAAAAAATAGTATTATAATAAATGCTATTCCCTGAACGATAATTAATTTCCATATCATAATTAATCACATCCATTCAATGTACACGACTTCATTATTTAATAATTTATTATATACTATTATACATTATGGGGCAACATATGACAAAATATATATTTATATGCTATGTAAGGATACATATATTATTGCAATAACTGTTACTGACATATAAACTATAATATTTATTTTGTATTATCTGTAATGACTTTATTAAACTTCCTAGCTAACTTATGTGCCAAAAGCAGATTAATAAAAATTATAATTGTACCTAAGCTCCCCCATATAACCACTGTAAATGCCTTCATATTACTATTACTATATATGAAGTACATAGCATAAATTGAATACATCATCGCTGGAATTGTGGTTGCTATAGCTGGTATATATTTTTTATATAAAATCCATTGAACTAGATGTACTATGAGATGAATAAAAAAGCCAACCAATACGCCAAGCCATAAATTGTACCACTTAAATATTACCGACAACAATGTAATTATGCTTAAAATAACAAACTCTTCACTCACGGCTAATGCAATAGCTGCTGTGTTTAACTTAAGATATATATTAGCTACTCTAGGATACCTACTAAGCAATACTGACTTATTTTTATTCCCCCACCATTCTATAAATATAATTTCTTCAAAATCATGTAACATAAATACAAGTGGAAATAACCAGATAATGCTTATAAATTTCATATTGTCCATTTTCTTTTCTCCCTTCTATTTTGCTTAATATAAAGATATTTTAGGTCTAACATGTATAGCAAAAGTGTCCATATCTGTAATATAATATAAGCATTACTTTACTTTCCACAGTAATCGAGTAACCTAACACAAGAAGGGAGGTGCTATTTTGAAAAAAGGTCTGAAGGGCATAGAAACCAAAAATAAATTACTGGCTATAGCTTCTGATGAATTTGCTGAAGTGGGTTTTGATAATACAAAAATAGATACCATCGTAAGAATAGCTAATCTTACAAAACCTTCTTTTTATCTGTATTTTAAAAGTAAACAAGCTATATTTGATGAATTGGTAGCTATGTGTACTACAAAACTAGAGGATATGGTTAGAAAACTTGCACTGATCAAAATGGATAAAGACTCATCTGGCAGCCACAGATTAAGAACTGTTTTTGAGAGCTTCTTTGAAGAAGTTTTGAAAAATAAGGAGTTAATGATTATCGGAATAGAGTTAAATACTAACAAAGATAAAATACTACATCAGTTAACTGATATAGTAAAAGAAAATCTTAGAGTAGAATCAAATATTAACTATATAAAACCTCTTTTTTCTAATGACATTTTTGCAAGTATTTTAGTAACAAATTCAATAATGCTATGCAGGGACTTTTTACTAACAAAAAAATCCTCACCTAAGGAACTAGCAACAATTTTATCTTCCCTCTTTAGCGAAGGTATTCTAAATTCTATTGGGGTATGATCATGTTAACATTATAAAAGAAAAAACAGCTGGAGAGGATATCAACCAACTGCATCAAAATAATTTCATATAAATTTAAAAAGGGTCAAATATTATGTTTTTATATTACATAATATTTGTGACACTTTTATGTCAATATAGTTACATATTATTGTTTTTAGCTTAAACTTTCAGCCAAACCCTTGAAATACTTACAGTTTTCTATTATATCTGGTCCTTTTTTAAATAGTCCTCCACCAATTAAAAATATAACATCATTTCCATATACCTTAATGGATTCTGGTACACTTTCTAAAGTCATACCTCCTGCTGGACATGGAAAGATAGGCTTAAGATTTCCTAGTTCCTTCTTAGAGCTTTCCGCAATACCTTTACATTCTTCACGAGAAAAGGAAAATCTACCTCCAAAATTAGGATATATAGTTCCATCTGCTCCCGCTAACCTGTTTATTTCTCCAAATAAAACACTGTGAGATATTCCTCCTCTACCTAGCACATAGCTGCCTTGAAAGGCAGGATGACTTATAATAGGCAGAGCTAAGCTATCGTCCTCTGATAGTTCCCTCATTGCATCTAAGCCTGTTAATCCTGGTGCTATAAGCAGTCCCCCTGCTCCCAACCTTTTCGCTTGTTTTGCCCTTTCAAATACCTTATGAGCTGGTGAAGTTATATTAGGCATATATATGCTTTTACCACCAGTTATCTCATTAGCTTTTCTTACAGCCTCAGAGCAAAGCTTAACCCTTTCTTCAAAAGGTGAAAAGGATTGATTTGATAAGCCGTGATCATCCTTGATTATATCAAT
>JAUZPI010000008.1 GCA_030706015.1 Bacillota bacterium | reverse complement strand
GAATAAGGTATTCCAAGTTCTATAATATCTGCTCCAGCCTTCTCCATTGCTAGTACCAATTCTACAGTAGTATCTAAATCTGGATCTCCTGCTGTTATAAATGGTATCATTGCTTTTTTACCAGTTTCTCTTAATATATTAAACTTTTCATCTATTCTATTCATAATTTATCTAACCTTAGCCATTCAAGGAATGTTCTAAAGTCAGTTTACACCTCCCTTTCACTGTAACCTTAATTATTAGTCAAGTTTTACTCCCATTAGATTTGCAATAGTATTAATATCCTTGTCACCTCTTCCAGATAGGCAAACAATTATAATCTTATCCTTATCTAAAGTTGGAGCAAGCTTTATAGCTTGAGCTACCGCATGAGAGCTTTCAATAGCTGGTATTATACCTTCAGTTGAGGTAAGCTCCATAAAGGCTGCTACTGCTTCGTCATCCTTAATTGGCAGATATTCTGCTCTTCCGATATCCTTAAGGTAAGCGTGTTCTGGTCCTACCCCTGGGTAGTCAAGTCCAGCAGATATAGAATATGCATTTAATATTTGACCATCATCATCTTGAAGAACATAAGTCATCATTCCATGAATTACTCCTACAGAACCTCTTGAGAAGGTTGCGGCATGCTCTTCAGTATCTATACCTCTTCCAGCTGCTTCTGCTCCAATAAGTTTTACCGAAGTGTCTTCTATGAATGGATAGAAGATACCCATAGCATTACTTCCACCGCCAACACAGGCTACTATATAGTCAGGAAGTCTGCCTTCTTTTTCAAGTATTTGCTTTTTAGCTTCATCCCCAATTACTCTGTGGAAATCTCTAACCATTGTTGGATATGGATGAGGTCCCATTACTGTTCCTATTACATAGAAGGTATCTTCTATGCAGGTAACCCAGTTTCTCATAGCCTCATTAACTGCATCCTTTAAAGTTCCTGTACCTGAAGTTACAGAAGTAACCTTTGCTCCTAAAAGCTTCATTTTGAAAACATTTAAGGATTGTCTTCTTATGTCTTCTTCACCCATGAATATTTCACATTCAAGTCCAAACATAGCTGCTATAGTGGCAGTAGCAACACCATGTTGTCCTGCACCTGTTTCAGCAATTACTCTTTTCTTTCCCATTCTTCTTGCTAGAAGCACTTGTCCCATAACGTTATTAACCTTATGAGCACCAGTATGGTTTAAATCTTCTCTTTTTAAGTAAATCTTTGCTCCGCCCAGCTTTTTTGTAAGATTTTCAGCATAGTAAAGAGAACTTTCTCTTCCTACATAATCTTTTAAATAGTACTTAAATTCTTTTATAAACTCAGGGTCCTTCATTGCCTTATTGTATTCTTCTTCTAATTCAATACATGCATTCATTATAGTTTCAGGCACGTATTGTCCTCCAAACTTTCCAAATCTTCCTGCTATTTCACTCATTTAAATATCCTCGCTTTCTAGGTTTAATTCCTTACCTTTTCTATGAAATCTTTTATCTTGTTAAAATCCTTTACTCCCTCAGTCTCTACTCCGCTGGACACATCCAGCACCTGTGGTGAAGCTTTTAATATAGCCTCCTGAGCATTAGATGGATTTAAGCCTCCTGCTAAAACAAATGGCTTGTTAAACTGAATTGTTTTTAAAATATTCCAGTCAAAGCTGATTCCAGTGCCGCCCTTTACTCCTTTGATGCTGCTGTCCAATACAATTCCATCCACTATAGCCTCAAACTGCTGTAACTTTTCGAGCAATTGTGCCTTTATTTCTTCTTCGTCTATTTCCTCACCACACTGTACACTTATAACCTTCCATACTGTAAAATCCTTAAACTTGCTTATATACTCCCCATCCTCATCTCCATGAAATTGAAGCACTTTAAGCTTTAAGGTTTCACCGATATTTCTAACAACCTGTGGATCTTCGTTTACAAAAACTCCAACGGTGTGGATATTTTCCTTTAAATTTTTTATAAGCTCTGAGGCGGTGCCTAAATCTACTTTTCTTTTACTTTTAGCAAATACAAAGCCTACATAATCAGGATTAAGTTCATTAACAAACCCAATATCTTCAACTCTTCTAAGTCCGCAAACCTTAACTTTTGTCATAACTCTCTCCTACCTTGACATTGATATAAATTCATTGGTCTTGGCGATATCTTCAATATTTCTCATAAAGGTTTCCCCAATTAATACTGCGTTTACTCCTATACTTCGTAGATATTTGATATCCTCTGAAGTCTGTATACCACTCTCGGAAACAATTACCTTATCCTTAGGTATATATTGCATAAGCTTTTCTGTAGTCTTTAAATCCACATTAAAGGTTTTTAAATCTCTATTATTAATTCCTATTATGTTACAGTCAGCCTCTAAGGCTATATCTAGCTCTTCCTTGTTATGTACCTCAGTAAGGCAGTGAAGTCCTAAACTCTTAGCTAGTTCAAAGTATTTCTTTGTTTCATTGCCTAGTACTGATACTATAAGAAGCACGGCGTCTGCTCCTAAGGCTTTTGATTGATATACCTGATATTCATCCACAATAAAGTCTTTTCTTAAAACTGGCTTAGAATTTACTTCTTTAACCATTGCTATATATTCATCATTTCCCTTAAAAAACTGCTTTTCAGTAAGTACAGATACTGCATCGATAGCAATTTCATCATATACCTTTGCAATTTTTACAGGATCAAAATCAGCTTTTATTATTCCCTTTGAAGGTGAAGCCTTCTTTATTTCAGCAATTATTGAAATATACTCTTTACTTAAAGCTCCTTTAAAATCTCTAGTAGTTCTATCTAATTCTTCTTTAGTAAAAGCTTCTAAAGGTTTTATTTTTTTCTCTTCCTCTATCTGAGTTCTTTTGTATGCCACTATATCATCTAAAATCATCTATTTCACCTCTTTAGCATTTAATCTTAAGCTATACCTATTTGTTTACTGTATTCAGCTATCTCTTTTAATTTTTCATAAGCCTTATTAGAATCTATAATTTCTTTTGCTAATGCAACACCTTCATGAAGGCTGCTGCAAACATTACCTACATAAAGTGCCGCTGCACTGTTTAATACTACTATATCTCTCTTTGGTCCTTTTTCGCCTTTAAAGATATCAAGTATTATTTCTGCATTTTCCTTAGCTTCACCACCAGCTATATCCACTGGAGCTGCTAAAGCTATATCAAACTCCTCTGGATTCATAACATAATCTATAACTTCGCCATTTTTCACTTCGCTGACGTAGGTTTTACCAGTAGTAGTTATCTCATCAAGTCCATCCTCTCCATGAACCACTAATGCTTTTTCACAACCAAGCTTTAAAAGAACCTCTGCCAAAGGATGAGTTAAGTTTTTATCATATACACCAAGCACTTGACCTTTTACAAAGGCAGGATTAGTCAAAGGTCCTAATATATTAAATATAGTTCTTATTCCTAATTCTCTTCTTGGACCAGCTACATTTTTCATTGCACTATGATATTTTTGAGCAAATAAAAACGCCATACCTTTGTCATCAATGCATTGTCTTGCTTGCTCTGGTTCTAATTCTATATTGAAACCAAGTTCCACCAACACATCTGCACAACCACTTTTGCTGGATACTGCCCTGTTGCCATGCTTTGCCACTTTTACTCCTGCAGCTGCAGTTACAATTGACACTGCTGTGGATATATTGAAGGTCTTGCCGCCATCTCCCCCTGTACCACAGGTATCTATAGCATATTCTGAATTAAGCTTTACAGGCAGTGCGTTACCCCTCATAGCTTTTGCACAGCCAGTTATTTCATCTATAGTTTCACCCTTCATTCTAAGTCCCATCAAAAATGCTCCAATTTGAGATGCTGTAGCTTCACCTTGCATAATCTTGTTCATAGCATCAAAGGCTTCTTTTTCAGTTAAATCTTCCTTAGCCATAATTTTTTTAATTACTTCCTGTAACATTGCATATACCTCCCACAAAATTTCTTATCATATCCATACCCTGCTCTGTTAAAATTGATTCAGGATGAAATTGAATTCCGTAAACTTCATATTCCTTATGCTTTACAGCCATAATTACTCCATCAGAAGTTTCAGCTGTTACTGCTAATTCCTCTGGTACTGTGTTTTTATCTATAACTAAGGAATGATATCTAGCAACCTTTAATGGACTCTTCACATCTTTAAATAATTTAGTTCCTTCATGAGTAACAGTGGATATCTTTCCATGCATTATTACTCCTGCTCCCTTTATCTCCCCTCCATAAGCATAGCCTATAGCCTGATGTCCAAGGCAGATTCCAAGTATTGGTGTAGTTCTTCCAAACTTCTTTATTACATCTATGCATATACCAGCATCTTCTGGTCTCCCTGGTCCAGGTGAAATAATAATTCCCTTAATATCTAAGCTTTCCAATTCTTCTAAGGTAATTTTATCATTTCTTACAACTTTAACTTCTTCTTCTGAATTAATGCTTTTTAAAACCTCACCTAGATACTGATAAACGTTATAGGTAAAGGAGTCATAATTATCTATAAGTAAAATCATTTATATTACCTCCTTCATTGCCATAGCTTTATTTAAGGTTTCTCTATACTCAGATGCTGGATTTGAATCATATACTATCCCTGCTCCAGCCTGTACGTAAGCTGTTTCATCCTTGAACACTATAGTTCTTATAGCTATACAAGTATCCATGTTACCATTATAGGAGAAGTAACCTACCGCCCCTGCGTATAAGCCTCTTCTTAGATTTTCAAGTTCATCTATTATCTCCATAGCTCTAACCTTTGGTGCTCCAGATACTGTTCCTACTGGAAGACAGGATGATAATGCTTCAAAGCAGGTATAATCACTTCTTAATCTTCCTGAAACCTTAGAAACCAAATGCATAACATGGGAATAATTATCTACTTCCATAAATCTATCTATATTTACAGTTCCAAAATCACTTATTCTTCCTATATCATTTCTTCCAAGATCCACTAGCATTACATGTTCAGCTATTTCCTTTTCGTCCTTTATCAGCTCTGCCTTATATTTAAGATCTTCTTCCTCAGTTTTTCCTCTTGGTCTAGTTCCAGCAATAGGATTAGTTATTACTCTAAAGCTGTCTTTATCTTTTTCCTTTAACACTGTAACTAAGCTTTCTGGAGAAGAACCTGCTACCTGATAGCTTTCAAAATCTATATAGAAAAGATATGGTGATGGATTCTTAGATCTCAATCTTCTATATACATCAAAAGGTTCTGATTTTGTCTTAAACTTTAATCTTTGTGATAAAACCACTTGGAAGATGTCACCTTTAACAATGTACTCTTTTGCTTTATTTACTATGTTGCAGTATTCTTCCTCTGTAAGGTTTGATTCCACTATTTTATTTTCATCTGCTTCCTTAAGCTGATGGACCCCATTGTTCTGTCTTATAAGATTGCTTATGCCATTAAGCTTTTCAATAATTTCATTATAACTAGTTGTATCTTCAGGCAAAACATTATAAATTACTGATAATTTATGTTTATAATGATCGTAACAGATATAAGTTTTATAAAACATCAAATTTGCTTCAGGGATATTTATCTTATCCTCATTATTATCAGGAAGCACTTCATATTGTCTTATAACATCATAGCCTACGTAGCCGATTGCTCCACCTGCAAAAGGAATATCTATACCAGCAGGATTATATTTATAAGCTAATTGTTTCTTTATATAATCTAAAACCTTACCCTTATATTTTTCTATTCCTGCGCTGCTTATTATCTCCACGTCTTCCTTGTAACTTTGTATAGTTAAGTAAGGTGTATCACCTATAAAAGAATATCTTCCCATTCCGCTTTCTTGAGAAGCACTTTCTAATAAAAATTTATTTTTTCCTTTAAGATTGTAAAACACGCCTATAGGTGTTAATTCATCTTCATTTGTAGTTAATGCAATTGGGAATACTTCTCCTCGCATTTTGTATTGGTTAAATTGTTCTTCATTTAAGCTGATCATAAATAAGCCCCCTTTTGTATATACCAATTTAAATATTAAGCCCCAAACTAATCTAAAGATAACAAAAAAGGCCACTTCATCCTAAATTATGGGACGAAGTAGCCGCGGTGCCACCCATATTAGTTTTATCTTAGTGGATAAAATAAAAAAACATTCCATCCTATTAGGACGAAATGTATATTTCGCTATGCCACCTAAACATAAAACTATCTCAATCAGGTACAGATTTCTCGATACCCTGTCTTTTTAACGGCAGACTCCCGGTAACTGCTACTAAAGGTTCGCAGCACATCTCACAGACCCATTCAATACAGGCTACAGTACCTAGCTTACACCACCCTAGGTTCGCTTTAACTAAACTCCCATACCTACTACTTCTGATCATAGATATTAGTTGCTTTTTTATTATTTTATACATAATAATGGTATTTGTCAACTATAAATAAACAGAAAATTTAAAATTTCTGATTAATTTTATTGTTATTCTATAAATTTCTTGTAACTTCAGTGATTTTTTTATCGAAAATGGCAGTTCCTCTCCCACCAGTAATTAGATTAAATACCGGTGTAATATAGGTATTAAGAAGTATACCAACTATAATTGCAAGACCTATACTGAAAGAAGAAGCAAAGATAAATATTATAAGATGAGCTGGTATTGATGAGGCAAATGCAGAAGTTAGAGGAACCTTTAACATATCAACTAAAGGTACATGGAAGATAAATATGAAAAAAGTGTATGGGGTGAACTTGAAAATTCTGCTGTTCTCTTCCACATTTCCTATATATGCATCATAAGCAAACCAGATTGAAAGCATTCCTAATATTACTGCGGCCTTGTACATATATAATAGTGCAAAAGAACTGCTAAATGCCATATATGTCTTTACTAGAAGAAGTGCTATCCATGATGCTAGTAAAATATTTACTGCTAACTTGTTATGTTCTCTTTTCCAGGACTTCTTTTTTACAGCAAGAAAAGTTCCCAATATGAAAAAGAATATTCCTTCATTATTAACAGCTACTAAGTTTATGTTTAAAAACCATACAATAAAGAAAGGTGCTACAGCAAAGTATGATAATCTAGATACTGCTAAATAAATTATTGGTGTTAAGATAACATATATAATCAGGTCACGAGTAAACCATAATTGATATGAAATAGGATTATATACTAATGTATAAATTACCTTGCCAAAACTATAGCTGCTTACTGCTCCTCCTGTAAAATCCAAATATAATGGACGGATGCTCTGTAAAACAAGAAAAAACAGCATAATTACGGAACTCCATAGGATATGAGGAATAAATAAAGTATTAACTCTTTTTTTGAATTTAGTAAGGAAACCTTTTATCGTTGGATTGAAATTGACAAAGAATAGATAACCCGATATGGCGAAGAAGAAAGGAACGGCAACTCTGGTAAATCCATTACTAAGAAAATGTTCAATAAAACAGGTAATGCTGAAGGGATCTGAAATTTTAGTATCCGCATTTAAGAAATCATCCTTCATGTTATAGGAATGAATAAGGACTACCATAATAATAGAGAAAAAAGATATAATTTTAATTTTTTTACTTAAATATTTATCCATAAATACCTCCTATTAATTACTTAGGTAAACATAGCCTTTACATAATAATAGAATATTGTAATTGTGATTTTAGTATTTAAACATAAATTAAAACGTCCTACTCCTTTACATGGATAAATTTTACCATTCAATTGTACTAATGTAAATCTTGAGCATATATCAATACTATAATTATGTAATTTTAGTAATAATAAACAAGTTTGTTTACAATTTTATATGCACTTTTCACAAGTATAAATGGCCTACCATCTATATGGCAGACCACATACTAACTTATTTATTTAACCATTTGTTCTCTAACTCTTCTAATATATTAATATATGTCTTTTGTATACTTTCGTTTTCAGCTTCCATTTCAATTTGTTCACAACTCTTATTTACTTCTTCTATAGACTTATTGCTTAATGATCGTCTAGCAAACTGGTAAATCACCTTATCCTCTTTATCAATATGTCTAGTCAACAAATCTGTATAACCAATAGCATTAGCAATTACATCTACCCTAGAATTTTGTTCCCCTGCTTTTACCTTTTCAACTGCTTCCTCTAAGCCCTTCATGAACAATCTTCCAAAATCATGCTCTATAAGCATGCCTTGAATAGGGGCACTAACCTTATCCTCTCCTATTTCCTCCTGCATTTTCTTAAATAGAATAACTTCCTCTTTATTATGATGATGTTTATCTGCATAGTTTCTAACAAAGGCTATTATTTTATTAAAATCCTCATAGTCTACTTCAACTCCATTTAAAATACCTATGCACATAGTTCTTATAACCTGAAGAGCTTTTTTAATATTTTTATGTTCTTCCATCATTAATTCTATAGCATCCATTTAATATCACCTCTTAATATTATTTATTTCAAATAAAATTTATTTAATTCTTTCCTTAATAAAGTTTTTATTGTGTTTTACTAGTGAAACTTATTGCACACAATAAATATGTTCTGTTGTTATGTAATTATTCTATCAAATAAATTTATTTATATAGGTAACCTATGTTACCTAAAAATAAAAAAAATCTTTGTATAATACTATTATAAGGTCAAGAAAAATCAACATTAAAGGAGATTAGATATTATGAGTAGATTTTTAGCGCCAATTCATACTTGGTTATTTAACAAAATAAAAATACAAGAGGATTTAGAAAAAAATATAATTCTAGCCCTAGAGGAAAAATACGGCAAGGAAGTTAAGTATATTACAGCGGCTGCTGAAGAGGAGTTTGGAGCACCCTTAGAAGATAAACCCATAGAAGAATTAATTGATACATCAAATATTCACGGCTGGCTGCAAAGTAAAATTACAGCCGCTGAAACAAGAGAAGCTGTTATTTTAACTAAAACCTTTGAAAAGCATGGTAAAGATGCAATTGACTTAGTATTATCCATACATTCAAAGATGGGAGAATTTTATGGTAAAGATGCTGCTTCAAAATATGAGCTAGATACTGCACCTGAAATTTTCAATGCTTTAAATAACTACATCCTAGAAGGAATGCCTTGTGACAATGTAAACAGCGTTACTCTTAACGAAGATGACAAGCTTCAGTGGGCAACTTCAAGATGCCTTCATAAAGGATATTGGGAGGCAGTTAATGGAGATATAGATGCCTTCTATAGTTTTAGAGCTGAATTTGTTAAACAATTTGTTCAAAATGCAAATAGTTCTTTTACCTATTCAGTTTCTAAACCAGAAGATGACACAACCATAGTCCTCCTTCACGAGATTAAAAGGATATAACATAAATACGCCCCAGATTAATTATTATCTGGGGTGCTTTTTTATTTTACTAGATTTTTTGCATGATTAACTACATTTTCTACAATAAAACCAAACTTTTCAAACAAAACCTCAGCTGGAGCAGAGGCACCAAAATGATCTATAGATATAATCTTACCCTCAAATCCAGTATATTTGTGCCATCCAAAAGAACTTGCTGCTTCTACTGCAATTCTTTTTGTAATATTTTTCGGTAAAATCTTTTCCTTATATTCATCCTCCTGGGCTTCAAATATCTCAAAAGAAGGCATGCTGATTATTCTAGAATCAATACCTTCGCTTTTTATTTCATCATAAGCTTTATAAATCAGCTCAACTTCAGAACCAGTAGCAATAAGTAATACATCAGGGTTGGTTTTTTCTGAGTCCTTTAAAATATATGCCCCCTTAAGAGCTTCTTTTCCACTCTCCTGGTATAGCGGCAGTTGTTGTCTTGAAAGTACTATAGCTGTTGGTCCATTCTCTCTGGTTAGTGCATAATACCAAGCAGCGGCAGTTTCTTTACCATCTGCTGGTCTTATAACTGTCAAATTTGGAATACTTCTTAAACTTGCTAATTGTTCTATTGGTTCATGGGTAGGACCATCCTCACCTACCCCAATGCTGTCGTGGGTTAGGATATATATTACAGGCAGCTTCATCAAGGCTGACATTCTAATTGCTGCCTTCATATAGTCACTAAATACAAAAAAGGTTGAAACAAATATTCTAAGCCCTCCATGGACAGCAATGCCATTAGCTATAGCTGCCATAGCATGCTCTCTAATACCAAAGTGAAGGTTAGCTCCCTCTCTATGCTCTTTTGAAAAATCCCCTCTATCTTTCATATAAGTCTTTGTAGATGGGGATAAATCTGCTGAACCTCCAATAATATTGGGAACTAATTCTGAAAGCTTATTTATTATAATCCCTGAAGCCTCTCTAGTAGCCATAGGTTTATGAAAGTCCCAAAATTCCTGGCTGTTTAATAGATCAATTGGAAGCTTGTCATTTAACCAATCTTCCAGCTCTCTGTAAAGATTAGGAAAGCTTTTTTTATAGTCCTCCATTATTCTGTTCCACTTCTCTTCCTTTGATATTAGCTTCTTCTTTATTTTTTCCATATGGGATCTGACATCTTTAGAAACGTGGAAATCCTCATGAAAATCCCATTTAAAAAATTCTTTTGCAGCTTTAATACTATCTTTTCCAAGAGGTGACCCATGGACAGAGGCAGTACCCTGTTTTTCTGGACATCCATATCCAATAATGGTCTTAATTATTATTAAGCTAGGCTTATTCTGTTCACCTTTTGCATTATTTATTGCAGTATCTATCTTTTCAACATCATTGCCATCTTCAACCTTTAGCACCTGCCAGCCACAGGATTCAAATCTTTTAGCTACATCCTCTCTAAAGGTTATATCTGTATCTCCTTCAATAGAAATATTATTAGAATCATATAAAATAATAAGTTTGCCAAGCCCCAGGGTTCCTGCTAGAGAAACAGCTTCTAAAGAAACTCCCTCCATCATGCACCCATCTCCTGCAAGTATGTATGTGTAATGATCAATTATGGGATATAATGGTGTATTGAATTTCTTCGCTAAATAAGCTTCTGCCATAGCCATACCTACTCCATTAGCAATGCCCTGACCAAGAGGTCCTGTAGTTATTTCTACACCTTCTGTATGACCATATTCAGGATGACCTGGTGTTTTACTCCCCCATTGACGAAAATTCATTAAATCATCCATAGTTATATTGTAACCAAATAAATGCAGCAGCGAATATAATAAGGCAGAACCATGGCCAGCTGATAAAATAAACCTATCTCTATCAAGCCATTTAGGGTTAGTTGGATTATGCCTTAAATGCCTTGACCACAATGTATAAGCCATTGGAGCTGCTCCCATGGGCAGCCCAGGATGTCCTGATTTTGCTTTATCTACCGCCTCTACAGATAAAAAACGCAGTGTATTAACTGTTAATTCATCAATATTATTCACCTAAATTTCCTCCAAAAATACATTATTTTCTATATATTAAGTTGCTCCTTTTAGCATAATTTATTCATAAAAAGTGCCAATAACTGTATTCCTAATATAAGTTAAGGATATAAAATGCAAACTAGCTGCAAAATAGGATAATTTGCATTTTCCTATAGCGTAAAAAACCCGACCTAAGGTCGGGAGAGATTATTCATGTTTTTCCTCTTTGCTCTTATCGATTATGTTTTCCGCAATATCACCAATAATCGGGAATTTGTATTTTTCCAATTTATACCCCTTTATACATCCTATTATCCAAATAATAAAACCAATAATACCTATAGCAGAAGAAAAAAACGGAATATGCAGTGGTAATATGCCATACGCTACTTGAATCACGAAGATTAGTCCAGAAGCTACCATAGATTGGACTGCATGAAATCTTATAAGTTCATCCTCTTTTTCTACTAGATATATTATAAGCCCTCCCAACCAGCTAAATAAATAACAAAACAGCCCTTTTATCTCCCTACTCATTAATATTATCCCCCTTTGCCCTATCATATCTTACAAAGTAATTATATGTACAAGTCCCATCATTAATGCTAAATTAGGTTCAATTGAGCTAATTACATTTAATCAAAAACCAAAGAGAGGCACTTGCCTCTCTACTGTCAATTATCCTAATATCTCCATTATGTCGTTTTCTGGATTTGTCACTGGTGCTATTCCAAATTTATCAACAAGTACTTGAAGTACATTTGGTGATATAAATGCAGGTAATGATGGTCCTATTTTTATATTTTTAATATTTAAAGATAACAATGTAAGTAATATACATACAGCTTTTTGTTCATACCATGATAATATCAAGGATAATGGTAAATCGTTAACTCCACATTCAAATGCTTCTGCTAAAGCTACTGCAATTTTTATTGCAGAGTAAGCATCATTACATTGTCCTACGTCTAATAATCTTGGTAATTCACCAATTGTACCAAAGTCTAATTTATTGAATCTGTATTTACCGCAAGCTAATGTTAATATTACTGTATCCTTTGGTAGGGATGTTGCAAGTTCTGTATAGTAGTTTCTTCCTGGTTTTGCACCGTCACATCCACCGATTAGGAAGAAGTGTCTAATTGCTCCACTTTTAACAGCTGCAATTATTTTATCCGCATGGTTTAACGTTGCATTATGACCAAAGCCAACAAGGATTGTCTTTTCTTCTTCATTTTCAGTCCAGCCGCCAAGTGCAAGAGCTTTTTCAATGATTGGTGTAAAATCTTTTACTCCATCCTTTTCTTCAATATGAGCAACTCCTGGCCATCCAACTATACTGGAAGTAAATATTCTATCTTTATAATTTTCTCTTGGCTTCTGAATGCAGTTAGTGGTCATCAATACACATCCTGGTATGCCGTCAAATTCTTTTTGCTGATCCTGCCATGCTCCACCATAGTTTCCTGCTAAATGACTAAACTTTTTAAGTTCTGGATAAGCATGAGCAGGAAGCATTTCTCCATGAGTATAGATATTTATTCCTTTGCCTTCTGTTTGTTCAAGTAATTGTCTTAGATCCTTTAAATCATGTCCTGAAACAATTATGAATGGGCCTTTTTTCTTGCTTATTGAAACTTGTGTTGGCTCAGGGTTTCCGTAAGTTCCAGTGTTTGCTCCATCTAATACTTCCATACCTTTAAAGTTAACTTGACCAAGTTCCATATTTAAATTGAACCAATCCTCTACTGTCAAGCTTCTATCTAAAGTAGCTGCTAATGCTTTGTAGAAGAAGTTGTTTACATCTTCACTCTTCCTTCCAAGAACAAATGCGTGATGTGCATATGCAGCCATTCCTTTTAAGCCATAGATTAATAATTCTCTTAAGGAACGTATATCTTCGTTTATTGTTGTATCAGCTAATATACCAACACCTTTTGCATCCTTTAACATTAGTTCCACATCTTCAGCTGCAACATAATCTGCTCCTTCAGGAATTGCAGTTGTGATTTCTCCCGCTAATGCTTTTAGTTCTGCCTTGACCTTATTAGCTTCTTTTATTATTTCAACAAATCTTTCTGGATCAAAGTTAACATTTGTTAATGTAGAGAATAATCCATCTACAGTAAATTTATTTAATTCATCAGAAAGCTTAGCACCTTTTTTAACTGCTTCATTGCCATAGAAACCAATTCCTTTAAGCTGATGAATTAATAAATCTTCAAGTGCAGCAAGCTCAGCATTTTTTCCGCAAACACCAGCTTTAACACAGCCTTTTCCACCTACAGTTTGTTCGCATTGATAACAAAACATTTCACTTACTACTGCTTTTTCTTCTAAGTCTTTATTTAATTCTGTTAATAAACTATCTAAATTAATGCCATGAACTGCTGCTGCTTGTTCTAGACTTTCCATTTGAGAAGATGGACATCCGATACATCCCATTCCATACCTCATCAATATTTCCGGTGCCTTTTCATTAATTCTTAGTATTTCTCCAATAAGTGTATTTTTATTAATCATCATTATTATTCCCTCCAGTATATATAAATTTTTTAGACTCTTATTTGTATTCTTTAAACTTAATTTTAATTCTTTAATCAATTTACAAGTTTATTATACAGCGGAGGGATCTTCTCTTCGGTAACACATGTTACTTAAATAAAAGTTTTTGAAGAAAAATAGGTAGTCCATGTGAACTACCTATTTTTCATGTTATAAAAGTTATCGGATTACCTTCGTAATATTAAACATACTGTCTAGTATTATCCAATTTTGAGGGAATGGTTGAGCCAGTACCCAATAGCTTACTCCTCTTAAACCATATTGACTGGCTAATAAGAACTTAGCTCGTATACTTCTTGCATCTTCAAACCAAACTTCATGTCTAGCTCCTTTTTCATCAGTATAATTAAAGTGTGGGGATTGAGCTTTAGTGTCATATTCTATTGCAGCACCATGAGTAGATGCAATTCTTACAGCTTCCAAATGTCCTATAGCCTTTGCATATTCTCCTCCTGGTAAATATGGCAGCGTCCAGTCATATCCATATAGAGGAATTCCCATTAAAATCTTTTTAGGAGGTATTACAGATGCAGCATAACTTATTACTTGCCTTACCTGATCCAAAGGTGCTACTGCCATAGGAGGTCCACCTGACCATCCCCATTCATATGTCATAATAACAGTAAAATCTACTATTTCCCCATGTGCTCTATAATCATGAGCTCCATGCCAGCTTCCTGTAGTTATATCATAAGTTTTTGGTGCAAGAGCTGTTCCCAGCACATAATTTTGTGCATGAAGGCTAGTAGCTAATTTTCTAAGAAAATCATTATATTTTTGTCTATTTTCTGGTGAAATTCTTTCGAAATCCACTATTACTCCATAATAGCCCTTATTTTTAATTTCACTCAGTATATTATTAATAACTGTAGTTTGAAGATTATTATCATTTAAAATTCTATCAATCAATGGAGTACTAAAATTGCTGCCTGTAGCCTCTCCGGATATATTAGTAACTGATAATAAAGGAGCTGTTCTGCTGGCTCTTGCCGCTGCTAATGTGGCATCATCATTCAGTGGAGTCAGACTTCCATCAGCATTTACATGGTGGCTAAATGGAGTAACATATGTTAGATACTCCCCTACTTCACTTACTAACCTTCTATCCCTTTCAGGTGTCCCTGGTTGTATAAAAGCATTTGTTTCTATATATCCAAAATTTTTTTCCCTCCCAGTTGGTATAACCAAAGATTGCCCTACAACTAAAGTTGGTATGGTTTCCAATCCGTTTGCAGTAATTATACTATCTGGGGTCATTCCATATCTTCTGGATATAGACCATACAGAATCTCCAGGCTGTACAACATAGATTCTCAAAATATTACACCTCAATTAATTTATTACCATTTTAATATACTCAATTACCTTATTCAAGGTTCGTATATATACATATAATATTATAAACTATAAGCAAAATTACTTCCTAAGCCTGAATAGCCTGATATACTTAAAGGTGAAGAAATATGCATTTCTTTTATATGCTTAAATAAATCAACTCCCAAAACATCACCAAACCTCTGAATCATTGACTGAGCTATTCGTTTCTTATAGTCTGAGTATGCCTCGGCCTGAATGTCACTGTCCTCCATCCTCTTATTACTCATAGTAGATATACTAATTTCTGTAGTGCCAACGGAAGCACAATTAGGTACAATTTTATTCAAACAAATAGCAGTAATATAGTTTATTGGATATAAGGTTTGATAAGTATATGGACCACTGCCTGATTCCTCTGTATAACCTATAAAATAGCTGTAATTTTGTATATTGAGATTTTCAGGCGGTAGGTCTAACACTAGGTGAACATAAAACTCCTGTTTATTATTAATCAGTTTTCTTCCATTACCCAAAGATGTACCACTATACAACTTATTTACGCACGATCCATATACTACACTATTAGCATTGATTTTCTCACCCTTGGAGGTTTCTAATCCTACTGCTTTTCCGTCCTTAAGCAAAATTTGTTTTACCTTTGTATTATAATCTGCTTGAATGCCCAAACTATTAATAGTTGACTTTACATCCATACCCAGCGGATGCTTTTTGTATATACTATTTTCACCATCTTCATTAAAATAATCAGCCATCAAATAAGCCCATACTGTAAATGAAATATTGCTCACTGGTATTCCGATATAGAACCAGTAGGGATATATCAAGTAAAGTGCTTTTTGAGGTATATTGAATGTTCTAATTACTGTTTCTGCTGTATATCCGGCTGTCTTTAGAAAAGAAACATGACTGCCCATTACTTTTTTACTAATCTTTTCAATACCATCTTTAAAGGAAATATATTTTAAAGAATTAGCTACATCCTTGCATAAATTCATAAGCGAACTTAAACCCGCCCTACTGCATGGAACTTCTCTGTCTATAACATCAATCATACTTTGCACTCCAAGAGGTATTTCCACATTAATATTTTCCCTTGGTAAAACTACTCTATAGGCTTCTGGAATCTTATAAAAGTCTACATATACTCTTGCTGCTTCCAAAAACCTTCTTATTTCTGTCATGTTATCTTCTGCTTCCAATCCATAAAATTCATGTATAGGAGCTTCAAATTGAAATCTCCCTCTTATAAAACTTGTTGCCAAACCACCAAAAAGGTTATGCTGTTCCAGCAATAATACCTTTTTTTTCTCAGATGCCATCTTAAGTGCTGCGGTAAGACCACTCATCCCCGCCCCAATTATAATAGTATCATATAAATTACTAGACTTCGAACCACTTACTAAATTATCCGTAGCCAATCAAACTCCCTCCCTCCACTAAACATGGATAGTTACGCAGAATATCCTATCTCCTAAAAAAGTTAAATTATTTTCTTAATTTACGATCTGTTTGTTTTTTCAATTACTAATATATTCACGGTTATTAACTTAATTCCTCATTTTGGTGAATTTTTCAAAAAAAACTAGGGTGGCTAATTTAAATTAACCACCCTAGCTACTATTTATAATACATTATCTATATATTGAGAAATGCTTCCACAGCCTTTTTCATTTCTTCTTTTTTACAAATCGTCTTATGTAAAACTGGTTTCTTATCTATATCTTTAATGCCTTTTGGAATAGATACTCCTGACAATTTTTCCATTTCATTTAACAACTGAAAATCATCAAAACTTGAATATTTTTCATCTACTGCTTTCATTACGCTTGTTGTAAATTTAAAAGGACTTGCTGTTGACGCCACAGCCGTTTTTGTTTTATCTTCAGTTTTCTGAGCATATTCCTTATATACAGAGTAGGCAACTGCAGTATGAGTATCTAAAAGATATTGTGCTTCTTCAAATACATTTTTAACGGCTGCCGCTGTTTCTTCTTCTGTAGCGAAACCACCATAAAAATCTACCAATCTAGCCTTCATATCTTCAGTTATCTCATATTTTCCAGTTTCCTTTAAAGATTCCATAAAGCTTCTTGTCTTATCAGCATCTTCTCCTGTAATTTCAAATATTAATCTTTCTAGATTACTTGAAATCAATATATCCATTGAAGGTGATATAGTTAAAACAAATTCTCTGTTTCTATCATAAACTCCAGTATTGAAGAAATCAACTAGTACATTGTTTTGATTTGATGCACATATTAATTTATCAATTGGTAATCCCATTTTCTTACCATAGTATGCAGCAAGAATATTACCAAAATTACCTGTAGGAACAACTACATTTATTTTATCCCCAGCAGTTATCTCTCCGCTCTTAAGCATTTGACCATAAGTATAGAAGTAATAAACTATTTGTGGTACTAATCTTCCAATATTTATTGAGTTAGCAGAAGAGAACATGTAGTTATTTTCATTGATTTTTTTGATAAAATTATCATCAGTAAGCATTTCCTTAACGCCTCTTTGAGCATCGTCAAAATTTCCATCAATACCGATAACATGTGTATTAGCTCCGACCTGTGTAACCATTTGTCTTTTCTGAATTTCGCTAACTCCATTTTCAGGGAAAAACACTATAATCTTTGTACCTTCTACATTAGCAAAGCCTTCTAATGCTGCTTTACCTGTATCCCCAGAAGTAGCTGTAAGTACAACTATTTCTTTGGATATATTAAGCTTTTTCGCAGAAGTTTTCATTAAATGCGGTAATATTGATAGAGCCATATCTTTAAAAGCTATAGTAGGTCCGTGGAAAAGTTCAATAAAGCTTACTCCAACCTTATTATTAATAGGAGCAATGACCTCTGTATCAAACTTTTCATCATAAGCTTTTTCTATGCATTCTTTTAGTTCTTGTTCCTCAAAATCAGTATAAAACTTACTCATGATATAATATGCAGTTTCTTGATAAGTCATATTTTTTAGTTCATCTAGGCTCTTATCTAACTTTGGGAATGTCATTGGAACGAATAAGCCTCCGTCATCTGCAATCCCCTTTAGGATAGCTTCTGCAGCAGTGACTCCTTTTTCTCCCCCTCTGGTACTGTGGTAATATATACTCATTAAATTAGCCCCCTTGTTATTCTCTTAGAATTCTTCCACTCTTATTATGTTCTCTATTTTTTCAACTGAGTTTAGCTCTTCAATTTTTTCAATTGCATTATTTATATTGCCTTCATGAGTATCATGAGTTAGCAATACTATTTGAACTAGACCTTCCTTCTTTTCTTTTTGGATTACTGATGATAAACTTACTTCGTTTTCTCCGAATATAGTAGTAATACGTCCTAATACACCTGGAATATCTTTTACAGATATTCTAATGTAGTATCTTGTAAATGTATCCTTCATATCCATTACTTTTTTATCCCAGTATCCGCCGCTGTAGTTTGCAGTTTCAGCATAATCTGAAGCATTTCTTAAAACTGATATTATATCACTAACAACAGCACTTCCTGTTGGAAGTTCTCCTGCGCCTTTTCCATAAAGCATTAAATCTCCAACAGCATTTCCTTTAATGAATATTGCATTGTAAACATCATTGACATTTGATAATGGATGGCTTGATGGAATTAATGCTGGATGAACTCTTAATTCCAGCTTATTATTTTCATCTTTACCAACTGCTAAAAGCTTAATTGCGTAACCCAATTCTTTTGCATATTGTATATCTGTCTTTGATATATTTGAAATACCTTCTCTATATATATTATTTACATCTACTTGTGTTCCGAAAGATAGGGATGCTAATATTCCTAATTTATACATTGCATCATAAGCCTCGATATCAGAAGTAGGATCTGCCTCTGCAAAACCCTTAGCTTGTGCTTCCTTTAAGGCTTCGTCAAAGCCAACACCTTCATAGGTCATCTTTGTTAATATATAGTTAGTTGTTCCATTGATAATTCCCACGATTTTTTCTATCTTATTTGCTGTTAAACTTTCATTTATTCCATGTATTATAGGAATACCGCCAGCAACACTTGCTTCATAATATAATGCCACTCCATGTTCTCTTGCTTCAGCAGTAAGTGCTTCTCCATTTGTTGAAATAAGAGCCTTGTTTGCTGTTACAACATGCTTTTTACCTCTTATAGCTTTTAAAATGTATTCCTGAGCAGGATTTATTCCCCCCATAAGTTCAACTACAATTTTTATAGTATTATCATTAAAGATTTCATCTGGATTGGTAGTTACAACTCCTTCAGGAACCTGTATTCCTCTATCCTTACTTGCATCTCTTACTAATATTTTAGCTACTTCAATATCATAGCCTGAGCGTTTTAATATCTCCTCTTTATTAGTATTTAATATTTTCCAAACTCCTCTGCCTACATTTCCAAGTCCTAAAATAGCAATTCTTACTTTATTCATGTAAAAAACACCCCAATCTATTTACTTCTTACATTTAAATAATATATTTATATTACATAAATTTTTATCTAATATCAATACACAACATTTTTTTATATTTTTCACATATGTCTTAATTCTTATAATCACCAATGTTTGCTGATGATTAAACAACATTTCATACTACTTATACTACCTTGTTTTTGTATTGAAGTCAAGTGTCTTTTATACAAAAACATCATCATATGTTAAAACTCATCATATGTATTTATCCGATGACTACCAGCCGTAATACTCCCGCTTCCTTAAGCGTGAGATAACGGCTGGTACGTCCCTGGATAACGATTTCCCCTAAAGGATAACGTGTTCTAAGTGTCCTTGACACTAAGAACACTGTTAATAAGCGTCCTCGACACTAAGAACTCTGTTTATATTGTGTATTTTCATATAATATATTCGCTAATAAAAAACAGTAGTGGCGCTAAGTCCACTACTGCATAAATTTTATTATATACTTGGTACTAACATTGCAGAGAGTAAGCTATCATAAATGCTATCTACTGCTAATGCTAGTATAGATGTTGAAGATGTACTTGTTGTATTTAGCGCAGTTGCTCCTGCTGGAGCTCCTGTAGTTATTGTTCCTGCACTAAATGTAGAAGTTCCCATTAGGAATATATAGTTACTTCCTCCATTGTTATCCCAAGTTCCACTGCCGTTATTGAAGCATACTTCAGCAGTAGTTGCAGCTCCCAAGTTAAGAGTTATTTTTGCGTAACCTGAAACTTCTGAATCTGACATTAGAGTTCCTGGTGCTACTGTCCAAGTGCCGCCTGTTGGTCTCCAATGGATGTATGGAGTTGTATAGCCTTTCTTGTAGTAGATTGTTGCTGTATTGTTTACTGGCGCTCCTGTAGTTATAGTACCTGCACTATAAGTAGAAGTTCCTGCATTGAATATATAGTTCTTTCCGCCATTGCTATCCCAAGTTCCACTGCCATTGTTAAAGCATACTTCTGCTGTAGTAGCAGTTCCAAGATCAAGGGTTATTTTTGCATAACCTGAAATCTCTGAATCTGACATTAAGGTTCCTGGTGATACTGTCCATGTTCCGCCTGCTGGTCTCCAGTGTATATATGGAGTTGCATAACCTTTTTTGTAGTAAATTGTTGCTGTATTGCTTGTAGGTATTGGTGTTGGTGACGGTGGCATTGTACCGCATGTTACTGTTGGTGTTGGTGTTGGCGTTGGTGTTGGTGTTACTATTGGTGGCGGCGGTGCCGTTGGTGTTGCTATAACACCTGTTGTTATAGTACCTGCATTAAAAATAGAGCTTCCCATATTGAATATATAGTTACTTCCGCCATTGTTATCCCAAGTTCCACTGCCGTTATTGAAGCATACTTCAGCAGTAGTTGCAGATCCTAGGTTAAGAGTTATCTTTGCATAGCCTGAAACTTCTGAATCTGGCATTTGGGTTCCTGGTGATACTGTCCAAGTTCCGCCTGCTGGTCTCCAATGTATATATGGTGTTGTATAACCTTTTTTGTAGTAGATTGTTGCTGTATTGTTTACTGGTGCTCCTGTAGTTATAGTACCTGCACTATAAGTAGAAGTTCCTGCATTGAATATATAGTTCTTTCCGCCATTGCTATCCCAAGTCCCGCTGCCATTGTTAAAGCATACTTCTGCTGTAGAAGCAGTTCCAAGATCAAGGGTTATTTTTGCATAACCTGAAATCTCTGAATCTGGCATTTGAGTTCCTGGTGCTACTGTCCAAGTCCCGCCTGCTGGTCTCCAATGTATATATGGAGTTGTATAACCTTTTTTGTAATATATTGTTGCGCTATTACTTGTTGGTGATGGTGTTGGTGTATTACAAATAGGTGTTGGTGTTGGCGTTGGTGTAGCTATTGGTGTTGGTGTTACTGTTGGTGTCGGTGTTGGTGTTACTGTTGGCGTCGGTGTTGGTGTTACTGTTGGCGTTGGTGTAGCTATTGGTGTTGGTGTTACTGTTGGCGTCGGTGTTGGTGTTACTGTTGGCGTCGGTGTTGGTGTTACTGTTGGTGTCGGTGTTGGTGTTACTGTTGGTGTCGGTGTTGGTGTTGCAGTAGCTGTTGGCGTTGGTGTTGCCGCACCTGATGGTGCACCTGCTGTTATAACACCTGCGCTGAAGGTAGAAGTTCCTGCACTAAATATATAGTTCTTTCCGCCATTGCTATCCCAAGTTCCGCTGCCATTATTAAAGCATACCTCAGCTGTTGTAGCAGTTCCTAAATTAAGGGTTATCTTTGCATATCCAGAAACTTCTGAATCAGGCATTAGAGTTCCTGGTGCTGTTGTCCATGTTCCTCCTGCTGGTCTCCAGTGTATATATGGAGTGGAGTAACCCTTCTTATAATATATTGTTGCGTTATATGTCCAATTTGGAGTTCCTGTAACTAGCATGCCTGTAGAATCATTATGATAATCACCTGTTATTATAGATTGTCCATCAAAAGTTGGTTTCCAAGTCAATCCATTATCATCAGAATATCTTACAGTTAAGCTAACGTTTGCAGCAGGATATGAAATTGTTTTTAAATAATGGCCTGCATCTGAACCAAATGCATCCATTAATATATCACTGCTCCAGTTTCCATTATCGTCTTTGTACTGTAACTTAACTTGGTTAGCTGCTATAGTTCCAATATAAAGGTTTACTGTATTCATAGTTGGTAAACCTGTAGTAACTGTTCCATCTGAACCAATAGTAAAGGTGTCTCCTGTAGTTGGTAATGCAACTCCAGCATCTGATGGTTTATTTACTGTTCCATCAGAGTAACGAACCTTAATAGGGTTAGGGGTTGTAGAATCATAAGTAATAGTTGTTTGATAGTAACCTAATTTATCTGATTTAGTCATAGCTTGTGCATTAGTCCATGTAGTACCATTATCTGTACTATATTGTAAATTAACAGAAGCTGCTGCACTCTTTACATAAATTGTGTTTGTTTTAATTGATGCTTTGTCAGTTACAAATGGATATACTCCTTTGATAGTTCCGTTTGGATCTTCAACTATATTTCCACTTGCATCTTTTGAATATGTTCCTGAACCTACATATACAGATTGAATATCACTCTTAGTAACATTTCCTTTGCTGTCAGTAGCTTCAATGTAGTAGTCTATTAATTGATCTTTGTAGTCTTTGATGTATGCATAATATTCATTACCAATTTCTTGAGCAGGTACTACAGCATCAACTGCTTGTCCTGTTGGCTGCCATGCAACACCATTTATATCTTTCTTAAGATCTCTAACCTGCATTGAATAATCTTTCCAGTCACTAACTAGTGAAGAATTGATATTAGCAACACCTTGAGCTTGTAAAGTCTTAGGATCATATACTTTGTAAGTATCATCCTTAGGATCTATCCAGTTTGTGCTTCTATTTGCCCAAGTAACATTATTGTGAGTTCTGATCTTAAGTTTAATATTTTGAATTCCACTTACATCATATGCATAAGTGTATATTCCAAAATTGTTATCAAAATATTGTTTAGTCCAACCTTCTGATTTGTCACTGTTAGCACTTCCAGGGTTGTAAGGCCATCTTTGAGGCCACCAAACTGAAGGACCTGTCTTATCTTGAGATAAGTTTGTTGAAACGTATGGTTTTGAGAAGTATAATGATTGGTCGAAAGATAGTGTAGGTTTTACCCCATCATCAACATTTTCATCATAGTAACCAAAACCTGAATCCATTGCTGGAATTAAGAAATACCATGCAAGTTCTGCTGGATTTGCTCCGCCTTTGTAATCATTAGCTGCATCACCTTTTACTGGATAAGACATCATCCATGGATTTAATTGGTTTCCATCATAAGTTACTTGATGATCTAAATCTGTGGATGGTTTCCAGTAATTTGGATGAGCATCAAGCCAAATTTGTTCTGAAGTTTTTGCATAGTTCATAGCTGCTTGAAGAAGAGCAAAGTTTCTTTCTAAGTAGTTATAACCATATTCAAAGGAAACTGTAGCTCCTTCTGGATTACCACTCAAATCATTTTTAGGTGCATAACTAGTTCCTAATGCTTTGTTAAAGTCAGAGAATTGACCTTTCCAAATATTCATAGGTAAATGCCAGTGATACCAAGTTGGATCTGAAGATGAGTCTCTTGTATCAACCCATGAACCATCCTGAACATGAACAACGTCATTTGAATCTAAAGGATGTTTCTTTAGGTATTCTTCAACACCCATACCAGTTACACCGTTTACATATTCGCTGTTTACGGCTGCTTGCCAAGTATCATAAGAACCGGCTCTTCCTGAACTGTTGTCTCCATCATGAGCAATAACAAAATACTCTGGATGACTTGGATCCGCAATAGTTTCGTATTTCTTTAAATTACAATCATCATTGTCTGCAGTAGCAACACCTTCCCAGCCTTCTAACCAAGAAGCATTTTGATCAACTGGAATACCAGCAAGTTTAGTTTCTGCTCCAGTACTTGGATCAACATATTTTACATAGTGTGGAGTATCTGCAAAAGGATATTTGTTTACAATAGTTTGCTGTTCGTGAGCCATTGACTTTGATTCCCAGCCACCTATATTACTTGTGTTTTGAAGATCAGCTCTATTTGGAGGTGATACTAAAGTATCATATCCTGGATTATTTAAATATGGATAATCCGTAAGAGTTCTTGAGAAATGGTTGTTACCCATAACTGACCAGGTAATTCCCAGCTTATTTAACACAGGTATAAGTCTTTCTGAGAAACCAAGTTCTGTTGGGAAGAATCCTTTGGAAGATTTAAATGAACTTCCTAAGAAATATGGTTGAGCTGCGGTTACGTTTTGATAAACTAAATCTTTCAAGAAATAATCATTTCCTACTAGTGGTCCCATGGAATGATGTCCTGTGAAATGAATTACATCTAGAGTTTTAAAACCGTCTGTGGTCTTTAAAGAGTTGTAGTTGTTTGTCCAGCTTGTTCCCCAGTTAGGGTTATCTAGACCAGGTGCATTTCCTGTTTGGAATATGTTGTTTACATTGTTGATAACTGCTCCTGACATAGTTACATGTACTTGTCCAAGTGGAGCTGCACCGTTAACCTGCTGCGCTGTTTGCCATGGCCAATCTGTATAGGCCTGCTGTTTTGCTGTAGCACTATAGTACTGCAGTAGATTGTCATGAGGCATTGGCCCGCTTCCTACACTTGCCGGAATCATGTAAGGATAGTTTGCAGGCGGATTTGCCTTTAATTTCATTACATCTCCATCATAAATATACCTTACAGCGTCGCCAACCTTGGCTGAATTATACTGACTAGTGTCGTAGTAAGGCCAAAAATTAGGCATGTGGTTGTGATAGACGTGAGTGGCATCGATTTCAGCGAGAACGTTTGCACCTGGAGCAACGATCGAGCAAACCAAAGCTGAAGCCAACGCAAGAATTGCCATTCTTTTCTTGATTTTCACCTTTTTTCCTCCTTTGTTTTGGAAAAATATTTAATTTTCAGTTTATTATAGCACCGTCAAAAAATATATTCAATAGTTTTTAATTTTTTTGTTAACAAAGTATTAACAAAAGTTTTTTTGTAGAATAATGTTAAAATTTAACCTCTGTTAATACTTTTTGATAACACTTTGTATTAGCTTTAAATGACTTTTTCTTCTGGAGAATAAACCTTTATCTTTCCCTTATCTAATTCCACCTTTACCTTACCCTTTCCTGATATACCTAAGGCCTCCAGATATTCTTTAGGAATTTGAAGTCTTCCATGCTTATCTATCACTGTAAATTCCTCTTGTTTACATTCTGTAAGATTATCACTTTCACCTTTTATTCTATAGGTTGGTTTTATAAATTCGCTGCTTGTTCTTCCATCCCTTATAGCTACTACTCTGTTAACTTTTTGAGCTAAACTCATATCATGAGTAACAATAATTATGGTTTGTCCCATTTGTTCGTTGAGAGTTCTAAACACATCTAAGATTTTGTCTCCTGTCTCAGAATCAACTGCACCAGTAGGTTCATCCGCTAATAACAATTTAGGCTCATTTGCTAGGGCAATTGCTATTGCTACCCTTTGCTGCTCTCCTCCAGAAAGCTGATGCAGCTTATTATCTTTTCGATGGGAAATTCCAACCATATCAAGCAGCTCTAAAGCTCTCTGCCTCCTTGCCTTTCCGCTTATATACATTGGCAGCTCTACATTTTCCAAAGCAGTCAGATAAGGAATTAAATTTCTTGCATTATTCTGCCAAACAAATCCCACAGTATTTCTTCTATATTCTATTAACTGCTTATTGCTAATCTTTAAAAGATCAGCACCATTTACAATTAGCTTACCAGCAGATGGTCTATCAAGCCCTCCCAACATATTCATCAAGGTAGATTTACCACTGCCGCTGCTTCCAATAATGGCCATCAATTCTCCATCTTCCACTGTTAGATCTAGTCCTTGCAGTGCTACAACCTCAATCTCTGAAGTCTTATATATCTTAACCAAATTGTCACATTCTACCACCACATACTCCTCCTTTCTTATACTGTATATGCGTTTAACTTTATACTACTATGCGTTTTTCATTTACTATTCTTCCATCATTAATTTTCACTACCTCGTCTGCTAACTCCATCATGTTAGGATCATGGGTTGTCATTAATATTGTAATTCCTTGGTTAACTACAAGTTCCTTAAATATTCCCATAACCTGAAATGCCATTTGAGAATCTAATTCCGCAGTAGGTTCATCTGCAAAAATAATTTTAGGTTTATGAGCAACAGCCCTTGCAATAGCTACTCTTTGCTGTTCGCCACCGGATAATTCACCTGGCATATGCTTCATTCTTTTACTTAGTCCTACCATTGATAGGCATTCCTCTGCACGAATTTTAGCTTCTTTAGCACTATATCCAGAGATTCTCAATGAAAATTCTACATTTTCATAAGCAGTCATTAATGAAATTAAAGCTGAGGATTGAAAAATGAAGCCCATTTTTTCTCTACGAATTACGTCTTGCTTTTCTTCACTTAGATTGGATATTTCTTCACCATCAAAATATACCTTGCCTCCACTTGGCTTATCCAACGTACTCATTATATTCATTAGGGTTGTTTTACCTGATCCAGATCGCCCTCTAAGTACAGTCAAGCTTTTTTCTCTAACGCTAATATTTATATCTTTAAGCACATGTATTGCTGTACCACCTGTCTTAAAGTTCCTATTTACATCCTCCGTCCAAATAATATCTCCCACAGTTAATCCTCTCCTAACTTCAGTACATTATTAATTTTCATACTTGATAAAACATAGGTTATTAATCCAAAACCTACTGCAAAAATAAATATCATAAAACAATAAATTTTCACCCTGTCGCCCAAATAAGAAATAACCTTAAACGGTGGAACCTTCGAAGATGCATCTAGGGATACTTGGAAAAATGGCAGATATAATGCACTTGTTGCTAAACCAACTACAACCCCTCCAATCATAGCCACCACAGAGGTTAGCACCTGTTCCCATATCATCATCAACCTTACTTTTTTAGCTGACATACCAATTGCTCTAAGCACCCCTATTTGCAAGGTTCTTGATTTTATTGATAAAACCCAATACAGTATAAAACCAAACAAACATATAATAGCACTCATTATAAATCCTATATTCATAGAACCATTTATGGCTAATTCTATAGGGTCATTTTTCATAGCAATAATCTGCTGTTTAGTATCGTTTATTTTATTTGTGTATAAATTTTTATCCTTCATGTATTGATATATTTTTTCACTTGAAGCCCCTGGTTTTAATTTCAACCAAATATTGTAAGGCTCAATTGGAATTTTATTTTGTATATATTTAAGATTGGCAACTACTAACATTGGCTTTGTACTATCATTATCTGACTCTTTTGCATTTTGTGGTCTATTATCAGGATCCCAAGAAGGCCAATAGTTCACAATACCGCATACAATTAAATCTGTGTTATTTCCTTCCCATCCAACAGATATTTTGTCACCAACATGTATGATGCCAGCCTCACTAAGAGACTGTGAAATTAAGCAGCCGTTTTCCTGATTAGTTAAAATATTTAAATATTCGTTTATACTGTGTGGCAGCATACCTTTCCTTATCCATGCAACATTTCCAAAGTCATATGGTTCTATTCCCATTAAACTTACATTCTTTTGATTGGACTCTTGAGAAAATACATCAGCAGTATTTTTTACAAATACTTTTGTGACATGCTCTACTCCAGGAATATTAGTATAAGGCTCAAAGGATGGTTCTAAATAAATATTTTCTGGTAATGTCTTGTATTTTGTGTTTTGGAAAATCGGCTTATCTCCATCATTTTGTTCACCAGTGGATACTGGGGCACCAGAGTCTTTTGTCTTCTCACTAGACCATAATGGATGTATATCCATATCCGCACCAATTTGATATTTAATCCTTTCCTCAATATTGCTATTTATGGTTCTTGCTGCAGAAGAACTAAACATGCCCACTGATACTGTAATAATTAAAAAGGTCATAAGAAAATGATAGTCCTTTACAGATCTCCCAACCTGAATCAAGGTTGCATAAATTGGCGGTGACCAGAACTTTCTTCCTATCCAATAAATAAACCTAATTACATATGGGTATAACCTTAAAAATAACAGGCATACTGCAATCATAAATACTATAGGTGTAAGAAATAAACTTGGATCGATAGATGTACTCTGCAAAGAGGAACTTACATGCTTTATTAATTTTTGTCTCTGGGTAAAAGCATAATACCCATATACTGCAATTCCTAATAGAATACAGTCGATAAAGTATTTTTCCCAAAGAGTTTTTGTCAATTGCCGTGATGCATTTCTTTTATAATTAACAATACTATTTTTAGCTGTTGCATATACTGGGATAATTAATGCAATGATAAAAAACAGCAAACCTAATAGTACATATCCATATGTATCTCCGCTAAGTATTACAGGAAGCGGCTTTCTATTAACAAATTCTAAGAATCCATTTGAAGCCCCTAGTATCTTACAAAACAATACTCCCAGCATAGGGCCGAAAACTAGAGATACTGTTCCCATTATCAGTCCTTCAAGCACGTATATGAAGACTATTTGTATTTTTTTTGCTCCTCTGCTGCTTAATAATGAAATTTCTGTACCCTCACTTCTTACTATTAAAGTTGATACCATAAAGAAGTAGAGATATAAAACACATATTACTGATATATTTAATACCCACATGGTGTTTTTTAAACTATTCTCTTTTTGAACATACTGTCCGATTAATCCCATAATAGTTGGACTAATTTCAAGCTTGTTGTAATATCCTCTAATTGTATCATTTATTTTTTCATTACCATCCGCTATATTGTCTATATCCGAAATTTTTAGCTTATGATAATCAAAATCGTAACACCATTTAGCATACATAATTTGAGTAGGCTGCTTAAAAATAAAATCTTTTTTGAACAGCGATTCATCCATAATAAGACCTTCAGAGAAAAAATCTTCATTAAAATGAAGCCAATATAAGTCCTTTGAATCCTTGATATTAAATGTACCTACAACCATTACTTTCACAGAACTAAAACCGTAGCTTCTTTTATCATCTAACGTATAGACTCTTCCAAGTTCCATACCTAATTTTGATAAGGCATCATTAGATACCATGACTTCATATACTCCATTTACAACATGATCAGCTGGTGTTTTACCACTTATATTCACATGCTTTTCTATATCCTTAAATGACTCAAGTTTAGCCACATATGCTAAGTTGTCAGGTTTAGTACCATCTTCTAGAGATAACACCTTTTGATCTGTTGAATAATATGCTGAATATGACAGCACCGGAATCTTTACCTGGGTCTTAACCTTTTTAGATATATATTCATCCAAATTCGAAAAAGTTGTTAGTTTCTTTTTGTATATATCAAGAGCTTTACTGTCTTTATAAACTGATCCACCATTATCAATACTTATGCTGCTGTCATCCTCGGTATAGCTTATAGTATAGGCTCCAGGAAATTCATTATTTTGCTTTTGATAGTTTTCCATATCGTTTATTATTGATTTCTGTAAAATACCATAGGTATACATTGGAATACTACTCATCAGTGCAGCTGAAACAAGTAGACCTAAAAGTAGGAAGAAAATAAAGCTCTTATTTTTTAGCATCTTTCTTAAAACCATTTTTACTAAATTCAATTTAATCACTTCCTATTTGTTTAATACAACCTTTTGACCTTCACTTATACCAGAAACAATTTCTACTTCCTTTGAATTCTGTATACCTATTTGAACACTTACCTCTTTTTGAGCATTCTTATCTTGCACAGCCACTTTGCAGGAACTTCCAAACTGTTCTAATGCCTCGATTGGAATTACAATGGCATCCTTTTTGCTTTCAACAGCAACCGAGAACTGCATAGTATCTCCCATCTTAGCATCAGTAGGTAAATTATCCACATTAATAATAACAGCATTTTTCATTTTATCGCTGACGTTTGGTGGAGCATCCTCTGGACTAGTAACCACTTCCCCTGTGAGAGTACTGTTATTATAGGTTATTTGTGCTTTCATCCCCTTCTTAACCTGCTGAATACTACTTTCGTTTGATTGATAATACAATTGAAGCTTACTAGGATCAGATATAACTACTATAGGTTTATATGCTTCAACCATATCTCCCGGCTGCATTTTTTCTATAAAAGACACCTGCCCATCTATTGGTGAGATAAATTTAGTCTTTTGCAGTTGTTCTTGCAGATTACTTACACTTTGCTGTTCAATAAGCAAATCATCCTTTGCCATCTTTATTGCATAGTTATCGTTTCCATTTTGGATTTGTTCATATTTAAGTTGTGCCTTATCCAGATTATACTGCTCAATTTTTATCTTTGATTCCAAATCTCCTGAATCTAATTCTGCTACAAGCTGTCCCTTTTTAACCATATCCCCTGATTTTACATATATCTCTTTTAATCTCAATCCTGATTGCTTTGAGAAAAGAGGCATATCATGTGTTGAAGTGAGACTTCCATATCCCGTTATATACTTATCAATATCCTTTTTCTCAGCAGTTGCTAATTCAACAGCTACTGCCTTTGGTTTTATTAAAGGCGGGTCAAGTTGAGCCTCCTCACTAGGAAACATAGAACATCCTGATAACAATGCTGTACTAATCATTACTGAGAAAACAATTCCGTACTTAACAGATTTTTTTGCATTCATTTATAACACCTCCATGTATTACTATAGATATTTACGAATAAATCTTAGAAAAGATATTTTTTATTAAGTTTTATTTTATATTTTTTTCAAAAACAATCATAAAACGTCAAATCCATAATATACATATACCAAGGGACTGTTATATCATCCACTTGAATAAAATACTTCAACACATCTATAACGATAAAAAAGGAGTGATTTTATGCCCAAGGACCGAAGGGACTCAGTAAGAATCAATACTAATATTCATGCTCATATTTTCTTTGAACATTTTATATATAATGGAGTTATCAAAAATATATCTTGTTGGGGTGCACGAATTAAATGTGACGGAAAAATTGAAAGCCATGAATATATTAAGCTAAACTTTATATTTAACGAACAATTTATTCTTCATGCACACATTGTTGAGCAGGTTAATGTAAACGAATACAGGATAAAGTTTATATTTCACAACCTAGATAATAAAAATCAGCTGGCAGAATATATTAACGAGTATGCCTCTAGAAAAACAATATAAAAAACAGGATTAATTATAATCCTGTTTTTTGGGGTTTCTATTTTGAATTATGGCAGAAGCTACTGCTGTAATAGGTATAGTAAGAATAAGTCCAATGCTTCCAGATAATGTTTTAACAATTTCTGACGCCATCACATCCTGATTCAATGTTCTTAACAGGGATAGGTTATACGAATTCATAAGCATAAGCACATACATGGATCCGCCAGCGTATGCAAGAATAAGTGTATTTGCCATGGTACCCATAATATCTTTTCCCACATTCATTCCTGATTTTATCAAATCTCTTGTTGAAATCTCTTCATTGCTCTTTCTTATCTCATCCATAGAAGAAGCAATAGACATACTTACATCCATGACAGCTCCAAGAGCTCCCATTAACATGCCTGCAAACAGTAACCCCTTAAAATTGAAAGAAGTGTTTTGAGAAATATATATTAACATTTGAGCTTCCTCATCAGTAAGACCTATAAGCCTAAGGAGATTTATTGACACTGCTGCAATTATGCCTGCGATTATAACTCCACCAACAGTACCTATTATTGCAGCTGCAGTTTTCTTGTTTTTGCCGCTTATTATTATTAAGTTAATCATACTTACCACTATACAAACTATAATAGATACTATCATTGGATTAAAACCGATAATTGTAAGTGGTATAATAATTTTAATAACAGCTGCCCCTGTTATAATCAGTGCTAAAATTGACTTTACTCCTTTTTTCCCTCCAATCAAAGCTAGAAGTCCCACAAAAAAGGCTCCTAATGCAAGAATAATTTTATATCTAACAATCTCATACATATAAGCCTTTTTTATATGACCAGAATTATCTTCATCAATATTTAATAAAACCTCATCGCCCTTCTTAGCAAATGCCTCATGAGAGGTCTTATCATTTATCATATTGTCAATAACTACTATCTGTCCTTTATGGTCTCCAGAAATAATCTTTACCTGTACTTTACCATAGGTGTTACTGCCTGCAGCTAAGCTTTTATCTTGAAGAGTTTGTACAACAATACCATGAACAGCATCCGCGCTATTATCATTGCTTAAATTTCTATCAAATAAAAAAAATAAGCAAATTATAATAGTAGCCAATACAACACTAATTTTTATATATCTTTTCTTCATACACTACACCAACCTTTAAGCCATGGTTCTATAGATAGAATTTTATTTACTATTATATTAAAGCACTCCTATTTTAGTCGGTCAATGATGGCTATATTATTATTTATATATTGTTTACATATATGTAATAAAGTAATTCATAAATATCTAAATTACTATACTATTGGAATTTTTTAATCTATAATATTCATATGCTTGCTGTCTCAAGATGGATTAATAAAATTCAATTTAGATTAGCTTTATTTTATACTAGGAGAGATAAAAATGGTGAAAAAAACTTTCAAGGGAAGCGCAATGCTTAACCCTGTTCCAGTAGTACTGATAACATCTCAAAATACTGCTGGAAAGGTAAATGTGTTTACAGTAGGTTGGATTGGTACCGCTTGTACTCGACCTGCTATGATAACCGTAGCAGTACGTCCAGAGCGACTTTCTTATGATTTCATAAAAGATACTGGTGAATTTGTTGTTAATTTACCACCTAAAACTCTTGTTAAAGAAGTTGATTTTTGTGGTGTACGTTCGGGACGTGATATAGATAAGATTAAACATTGTAATTTTACCCTTTCCACTGCAGAGACGGTAAGAGTTCCAATTATTGATGAGTGCCCTATTTCTTTAGAATGTAAGCTTGTGAATATCACTCCTTTAGGAACACATGATTTACTTCTTGCTGAAGTCTTATCTGTTAATGTAGATGAACAATTAATTGATGTCAAAGGAAAAATCCATTACGAAAAGGCTAATTTAATGGCATACTGTCATGGAGAATACTATCCTTTGCCTTCAAAGGCTATTGGCAAATTTGGTTTTTCTGTTCAAAAAAGAAAAAAGAAATAACCTAAAAAGCACAGGTTAAAAATACCTGTGCTTTTTAGGTTTTATATCTTTTCTATTTTTACAGCTGTTCCGTAGCACAAGACTTCAGTTATTCCTTGAGCTACTTCATTAGCATCATATCTTAATCCGATTATTGCATTTGCTGGAGTTGCATCTGCATGCATCATCATTTTTTCGTATGCCTCTTCTCTAGCTTTTTCGCATAGTTCAGAATATAAAGTTATGTTACCACCCACTAAGCTTTGAAGACCTGCACCTATATTACCAACAATACTTCTGGAACGTACAGTAATCCCTCTAACTATTCCATAATACTCCACAATCTTATATCCTTGAAAATCAAATGAAGTAGTTGTAAATCTTCTATCCATATATTATACCCCCTTTATCATTAAGTAATTATTCTACATATATTTCAAAAATCCTTTTTATTTTGAATTAAGTTTATCTTGTTCCCTTATTAGAACAGATATATCATGAGCAGCTTTATTTATTCCAACGGCTATAGGGTTATTTCCCTGCATTAAGCCTGAGTCTCTGTTGCTTAATATAATTACTACACTTTCTTCATCATTATCATGAAGTATAAATGTATTAAATCCAGGTATATTTCCGTAATGCCAAAATAAATTATATTTATTGTCCCCAATATTTTCTGTTTCAATATTCCATCCGTACCCATAATATAGATTATTACCTTCCTCTACTCTTGGTTTAAATATATCCTCAATAGATGACTTTTTCACCAGCTTTTCAGTATATAAAGCTCTATCCCATTTTAACAAATCATGAACAGTAGATCTAACAGCACCTGCTGCATATGGCGCAGACATATCATAGTTTGGAACATCAATGAAACCTTGATTATAATTTAAATACCCTACTGCTTCGTTCTCTGAAACAATTTTATTAGTATCATACCTAGAGTCTTTCATATCTAACGGCTTAAAAATATATCTATTTATAAAGTTTTCATACTTCATCCCTGAAACACGTTCAATAATATATCCAAGTAATATGTAATTAGAATTACAATATTGAAACTTAACATTAGGTATGGGATTAGTATTTTTCTTTTCTATCATATTTACAAGTTGTATTGGAGTATTATGACGCATCATAACTTCTATTGTAGAGGAACCATATAAATCCTCAGTTATACCTGAACTATGAGTAATTAAATTCTCTATGGTGATTTTATCCCCATTTGGAAAACCAGGAATATATTTATTAACCTTATCACTTAAACTTATCTTTCCCATGTCACGAAGAATAATAATGCACATAGCCGTTATTTGCTTTGTAATTGAGGCAATCCTAAAGGAAGTTTTCGGGTTATTGGGTTGGTTCTCTTCATAGTTAGCCATACCATAGCCCTTTTCAAATAAAATATCATTTTCTTTAGCCACCAGTATAACTCCACTGAAATTCTGCTGTTTGGCAAAATCATCAGTATAAGTGGTGATTTTATCCTTAATGACTTTATTGTTTTCACCACCCCTCTGGATTATCTTACCTGCATCCTTTGTTAAATTACCACAGCCAGTTGATATTAAAATAATAATCAGTATAAATGATAATATTCTTTTCATTATATCCCCCCTTACCATATAAGGTTTAACAAGAATTCAAAAAAGCTTTGGCTTCATTTGAATTCCAGTTAAACTATCAGTAGTCATAGCAGCAATGATTATGCCATACACTTGAACACCAAAAATAAACTTTATATAAAATTAGATGTACACAAAGCATAGTTTACACATAGTATTTTAATACTTATTCGTTAAATTTATTATATATAATAGTTGTTAATTTTTATATTGTTTTTTGGCTAATACTTAATTCTTCTTAAAATTTCAATCAGGTATTGAAAAGTTTTTCCGGTTGAACTAATACTAAGCCTTTCCGCCGGAGTATGAACATCCAGCATTTTAGGACCAAAGGAAATCATGTCCATATACCCAAGTTTTTCTCCTAATATGCCGCATTCAAGTCCTGAATGAACAATAGCTATTTTAGGTTTTCTTCCATACATAATTTTATAAGTTTCTATACACAAATCTGTTAAATAAGATTGTTTATTATACTCCCATTCTGGGTAATCATTTTCTAGAATAAATTTACCATTAACTAAATCCGCCATCTCATTTATTTGGCTTAAAATAAAGTATTTTAAGCTTTTCTGCGTACTTCTAACTGAACTACTAATTATAACTTCTTTTTCATTACTAGTAATAATACCTATATTACAGGAACTCTCCACTTGATTGTTCAAATTCTCTCTAATACTCTGAATGCCTTGAGGCATTAATATAATTAGTGAAATCAATTTATTTGTCGTATCTTTTGAGAGCATCTTATTTGTTTTACTTTCTATTTCCTCAGCAGTAATTTTTACATCTTTATCTGCATAAATAAGTTCCTTCCTAAAAATATGATTCCAATTATCTAACTCTTTAAACAATACGTCTCTTTTTGAAGCTTCTATTAATACAGTAACTTCTGTTTCTCTAGCTATGGCGTTCAATTTAGAACCACCACTTATTTTTGATATATTTATATTCATTTTTTCACTTAACCCTTTAAGCAACCTACCCATTAATTTATTAGAATTTGCTCTTCCTCTTTGTATATCAGTACCTGAATGACCACCCATCAAGCCACTAATTTTTATTTGAAAAGATAGTAGCCCTCTGCCGCATTGTTCCCAGTTTATTGGAAATATAATCTTATTTCTTGCGGCACCAGCACATCCTACTATAAGAGTGTTATCTATCCAAGTGTCCATGTTTATTAGCAGCTTTCCAGTTAAATTACATGGTTCAACTCTTCTGGAACCCTTCATTCCATCCTCTTCACCAGTTGTAATCAGTACCTCTAATGGTGGGTGAAAATAATCCGTTGAAGATAAAATCGTTAAGTAATAGGCTATTGCTATTCCGTTATCTGCTCCAAGTGTTGTCCCATCTGCCATCAAAAAGTCACCGTCTACCTTTAGTTCTATTGGATCACTTGAAAAATCATGATTGCTGTTTTTAAACTTATCGCAAACCATATCCATATGAGCTTGCAGGATAACTGCTCTTGATTTTTCATATCCTTTAGTAGCTGGTTTCTTTATTATTACATTCATGCTTTCATCTCTAATTACTTCTAATGAATGTTTTTGTGCAAATTCAACTAAATAATTACTTACTAAAATTTCATTACCTGATGCTCTAGGTATCTTAGATATTTCTTCAAAGTATTTAAATACTCTTCTTGGATGCAACTCTTTTAACTCTTTATTCACTTTAATCTCACTTTCCTCTCATGCAGCTATATTTTCTATCAATAAGTAATCATCTAAAGAATTATTTAACCTATTGCTTTGAGCCACAAAAGTTACAGAACTTAACATCCTTCCCAATTTCATTACCACAATTCTTACATA
This sequence comes from Bacillota bacterium, assembly GCA_030706015.1. Classification (GTDB taxonomy): domain Bacteria; phylum Bacillota; class Clostridia; order Clostridiales; family Clostridiaceae; genus JAUZPI01. The sequence goes on along the minus strand of JAUZPI010000008.1, from coordinate 47,568 downwards.
TTTTTTTTCTTTTTATCTTTAAAATTTCTTTTCTTTTTCCTTTTATATTTTTTTTAATTTGTCTTATTCTCTCGCATTCATTCCCAAATTCCTTATTAACTGGTGTATTTTGCTTATAGTTTTCAAATACTCGTATTCCTATGCTTTCGTATATTTCTTTAACTTCATTTTCATATGAAGCAATTTCAAGATTAATTTTTGAAATTTGAATCATATCCTGTGACTTATTTACAAATTCTTCTGATACTTCTTGAATAGAATTTTTTACTTTTTCTAATCCATTTATAATAGACATCGTTCACACTTCCTATTGCATCTAAATAATTACTATATTTCAAATTTAGTATATTCTATGATTATTAGTTAAGAGTGGTCATAGTTATAGCAATAAAAAATGACTGCGAAAAAATCGCAGTCATTAAAATAGATATCACTCTATTCTTCAGTACCTGTCCACTATACATTTAATTTTAAGTCATCATATATAAACTTACTATTTACATCACGGACATTTACTGCCACAGGACAAGTTAACGATCCAAGATAATGCTTGGGCTCATTTAAATCAAACCAAGGAAACCCTAGCCTTTTCAACCCTCTAAGTACTCTACTATCCAAGCTAGCTACAAATAAATCATCTTTGCTACAGCCATAGATTCCTTCACGAAGTAAAGTCTTAAATACATCCGGGTCTTTAACCATAGTAGCCATTCTAGCAATTTCATATACTTTTTCAACAGGACCATGCTCATCTACAATACTTGATATATCCACATTAAATTCTCTCTCTATAGGAAGTAAACTGTCTTTCTTTGCTTCTATTTTTCTTATTGTTGCTATTATGTTACCATAATTATTGTATATGGTGTAGATAGTAGAATCATCCTTTAATTTGTAATCTTCGTCTAACATCTCTCTTAGTATACTGTTATAATCTAAGTCAAAATTAAAATCACGCCTATTATAGTATACATTTGCTACAAACTCCGTAACCTTAGGTTGGAAAATGCCTTTCGTACATTTTATTAAGTAATCTCCTTGAATTCTCTCGTAAATTAGACCCTCTGACATAATTCAATACCCCCGTAAAACAACGTTATATATTACCCGTAACGACTAAGTAAATTTACCAAGTTAACAACCTTTGTATTTACCCCACCATCACATTATATCCTGTAAATGGAAATTTATCAATATTGTTATAAATTCATTTTATATTCTAGTTTATTAAATTATTACTATTTTGTCGTCTTTAATATCTATAACCACTGTTTTACTATTTGATAAGTTTCCAAACAAAACAGCATCAACAAAGTAAGGCTTAATTTCATGCTGAACTATTCTTATGATTTCCCTTGCTCCATAAGGTGAGGATAATCCCCTTTCACTTATCCAGTTATAACATTCATCAGTAACACTAATTGTTATTCCTTTTGAGGTTAGCTTATCTTCAAATTGTCTTATTGCCTTTTTTGCCACCAGTATTGCCATAGCATTGTCCATTTTATTGAAGATAACAATTTCATCCAATCTATTTCTAAATTCAGGAGAAAAAACTCTCTCAACCTCTTTTGAAATCGCTCCTTCATCCATAACTCTTTGGCCAAATCCAAGTAATGATTTTCCTACTTCTTTTGCACCTGCATTTGAGGTCATGATTAAAATTACATTTCTAAAATCAGCTTTTTTGCCCGTGTTGTCTGTCAAGGTAGCGTAGTCCATTAATTGAAGAAGTACATTTAAAACATCTGGATGAACCTTCTCAATTTCATCAAGAAGAAGCACACAATATGGATTCTTTCTAATTGCATCAGTTAACAATCCACCTTCATCATATCCTACATAACCTGGAGGGGCACCAATCAGTCTTGCAACTGTATGTTTTTCTTGATATTCACTCATATCAAATCTTATTAAAGGGATTCCTAGTACTTTCGCTAGTTGTTTAGTTATCTCTGTCTTTCCTACTCCAGTAGGACCTACAAATAGAAGATTTGCAACAGTCTTACTTTCATCATTAAAACCTGCTCGAGATCTTTTAATAGCTTGAACAATAGTATCTATAGCAGTATCTTGTCCATATATTTCTTTCTTTAACAAATCATCTAATGACTTTAGTATCTCTATTTCATTTGAGGATACACTTTCTTGCGGTATTTTTGCCATTGATGAAATTGTCTTTTCAATATCCTTTTCATTAATACATATTGTTTCATCACTACTACTATGAAGCCTTACATATGCACCAGTTTCGTCTATAACATCAATAGCCTTATCTGGCAGGAATCTGTCGCTAATATACTTTGATGATAATTCAGCAGTTATTTTCAATGCTTCATCGGAATATTTTACATTATGATACTCCTCGTATTTATCCTTTAGTCCTAATAATATTTGAAGTGTCTCTTCTGTGGTAGGTTCTGGAACGTCAATTTTTTGGAATCTCCTTGAAAGAGCTCTATCCTTTTCAAAAATCTTTTTATATTCATCATAGGTAGTGGCACCTATAAATCTAATACTTCCGTCTGAAAGGAAGGGTTTTAATATATTTGATGCATCCATTGAACCGCCATTAGTGGCCCCTGCACCAATTATAGTATGAATCTCATCTATATATACAATAGGTTTCTGCTGCTTTTTTATTTCCTGAAGTATTTTTTTGATTCTTTCTTCAAAATCTCCTCTATATTTTGTACCAGCTAACAATGACCCCATGTCTAGATAAAAAATTCTGCTATTACTTAGAGCTTTAGGCACCTTGTCGTTAGCTATCAAAATAGCCAGAGCTTCTGTAATTGCAGTCTTTCCTACCCCAGGTTCTCCCACATGAATAGGATTGTTTTTTAACCTTCTAGATAGCACCTGCAGTGTTCTATCTAGTATTTCCTCTCTTCCAATTACAGGGTCAATTTCCCCTCTTTTAGCTTTTTCAGTTAAATCCACAGCGAAGCTAGCAAGTATAGAGGACTTGTCTTCTATATTTTTATCCTGAGATTTATTAGTTGCTTCTTTTCTTACCTCAATATCATCTATATATTCTACACTATCTTCTATATCATCCTTCTCTATGCTTTCCATCGTATGCATACCGTGAGTAATATAATTTAAAATGTCTAGCTTAGATATACCCTGCTTCCTTAAAAAATACCCCGCAAAACACTCCTCAGCATCATACATTGCGATAAAAATATCGCCTAGCTTAATGCTTTCCTTTTCTGCAGATAAAACGTGTGCTCCTGCAGCTGATAGTATATTTTGGATTCCTACTGATTGTAAAGGCGGTTCACTTTCTACTATATCTATATGCTCCTTGAAATACGTTATTAAGTCATCTTTTAATTCCTCTATACTTCCTCCGCAGCTCTCGATAATTTCTTTACCTTCACTAAAAAATAAGGATGCATATAGTATATGTTCTGGCGTAAAATATTGGTGTTTTTCGTATTTTGCCTCGCTATAAGCAGCGGCAATAACCTCATTTAATAACTTATCAATCTTCATACTCATTCCTCTTCCATACTTAATTTAAATGGAAAACCATTTTTTATAGCCGCATTTGTAGCCTGTTGTATCTTCGTTGCTGCTATATCATATGGAAATACACCAGCAATACCAATACCATTTTTATGAACATCGTACATAATCTTGGTAGCCTCAACAGGTGTTTTCCTAAAAATATTAACCAATACATCAATTACAAATTCCATAGTGGTGTAATCATCATTATGCATAATAACCTTATATAATTTAGGCGACTTCTGCAATAACCTTGTTTTTTCAGATACAGATGTTTTCTGTGACATTTTTAACAACTCCAACTCTAACAATGTATATCTATATTCTACCATAATTTGAGCTGATACATTAATAAAAAATAAAACATTCTACTAATAGCTAAAGTAGAATGCTTTACTTCTGTTCTAAGCCTGCTTTTCTGATTCAGTTCCTATAATACCTGTTATTGATTCTATTCTTTTAGCTAAAAAAGCACTCAAGTTTTGTACTACCTCTGAATCCTTGGATTCTGTATAAACTCTGCAAAGAGGCTCATCTGAATCTGGTAAGATTAATGCCCATGCATCATCAAAATTTAACTTCACACCTTCTATCAAATCTATAGAGTTCGAAAAGCTTTCCTCTATTAGATTCCTCATAACCTTACCTTTTAAATTCCATGGACAAACAATTTCTTGTTTCTTAGCATAATATCTAGGCACCCTTGACATTATTGTTGAAAGTGCTAAATTTGAACTAGCCATTAAATTTAAAGTTAAAAGTAAAATACTTAGTGCATCTAAGGTCATAAGATACCCGTTTACTATATCTCGTTTATTTAATTGTTTTTCATTTTTTAAATATGCATCTAAAATGTTTTTCTGAGAGGTCTTTGTTCTAACAAACTTTGCTCCACACATTTTTGCAATTTCTTCAACGTTTGCTGATGCTGTCACTGGCGCAGCAAGCACTTTAATCTTTGTAGTTTTCAATAAGACTAATGCTTTTAATGCCTCATAAACTTCGTCTTTAATTATATTTCCTTTCTCATCAATAAAAATACCTTCTTCTCCTTCGTCTGATATATAGGCACCCATGTTTGCACCACATTCAATTACTGTCTTACTTAAACCAACTATATCTTTGGGTTCCCCGTAGAATTTAATGCTTACCCCTATTTCTTTAAGTACCTTTTCAATTACACCCTTCAGCATAGGATTCCTGGTACCTACTACAATCTTAAACTTTTCATCTCGTACTTTACTTACATCTATCCTATTCAGAATCTGCCTAGAATAGTATTCAATACAATCAGAAAGATGTATTATTTTTTTAAAGGCATCCGTCTTAATCCTTCTGTAATCCTCTCTAATAAAGCTGTTTTCTATTTTTCTCTCTGTTACTTTATCAATATCTAAACCATTACTATCAAAGAATAAAATATTTACCTTTTGTGGATCTTCTTTATCAATTACCACATGTATGCCTCCGCTTACCCCAAAAAAAACAACTGCTTGTCTAGTCATAGCGGTAGTCATTCTTTTTAAATCATAAACTTCTATTCCCATCGATAAAAGTCCTGTGGCTAACGAATATTTAAACATTTGTGCCGCACCATTATCACTACAGCTAATTGCTACCTTAGCCCCAGATTTTAGTAACGAGCCATGTGCTGACCCAAGCTTAGATACTACCTCTGAAGTTATGTCTACATTTACCTCTCCGCTTATACCATTTTTACCAAATAAAGATTTAGAAAATTTACCTCCCCAGATTATATTACTTTTTACTGTGGTGCTGGACTCTATTATCTTATTTGGCCATATTCTAACTCCAGGCTTGATTACAGTTCTTTCTCCAATTAAAGTTTCATCACCAATGGCACTTTCCTCAAATACCCCTGCCTTTGATTCGATCTGTACCTTATTACAGATTACGCTTCCTCTTACTTCTACATTAGATCCAATATAGCAGTTATTGAATAGTATACTCCTCTTAATGGTAGTACCTGATGATAAAATATTATTTCGTCCTAAAACACTGTATGGACCAATTTCAGCATTGCTGTATATTTTTGTATTCGCTCCTATATAAACAGGTGGTACTATACTTGCCTCAGGGCTTATTTCACAATTTTCCCCTACCCAAATACCATCCTTGTATTTTTCACCTTTAATATTTACCTTTACTATTCCTTTTAATATATCAAAATGGCAATTTACATATTGTTCTATATTACCGATATCGCACCAATAACCTTCAGATATATATCCAAACATATCTCTTTTATTATTTAAAAGAATCGGAAATAAATCATTACTAAAATCAAATTTTTGATTTTTCTCATAGTAAGTAAAAACTTCTGGTTCCATAATATATATTCCTGTATTTACTTTATCACTGAATACCTCTCCCCAACTAGGTTTCTCTAAAAAACCAGTTATTCTACCATCTTTATCTGTAACCACAACCCCATATTCCAGGGGAACAGGCACTTCTTTTAAAACTAAAGTGGTTATAGAATTGTTTTGCTTATGAAATGCTATGGCCCTTGATAAATCTATGTCCGTAAGTGCATCACCACTAATTACAATAAAGGTATCATCTAAGAAGCTTTCCGCGCTTTTTACACTTCCTGCAGTGCCTAAGGGAGCTTCTTCAATAAAATATCTTAAGTTCACTCCCAACTCTTTCCCATCACCAAAGTAATTCATTACCTCATCCGGTAAATATTGCAGAGTAATACCGATTTCAGTAATGCCGCTGTTCTTTAATAATTCAATAGCGTATTGCATAACAGGTTTACCCATAATAGGCATCATAGGCTTAGGTATATTGCAAGTCAGTGGTCTAAGCCTTGTCCCCTGACCGCCAGCCATTATTATCGCTTTCATAATTCTCATCTCCCCATAAAACACTAATACATTATATTTTTATGTTTATCTTTATCTATATATTTGTATTAGTTTATAAATATTAATGTAATTTAGCATATTACCTAATTCTATCTGTAATTTTCTATAAATATATTATAAACTATTTTTACATCTTTTACAATTATATCCATAAGGTATAATAAAAAAGCCGCATCTCCTAATGCAAGTAAAATGCGGCTTATAATGGCTTTTATTTTAATATATTTATTTTTTTGATTTAGTCCTAGAACTTCTAGCAGTTGTTTGCTTTGATGCTGCTGTTGTTTTTCTAGCTCTTCTATTTTTAGTGACAGCTTCAACCTCTATCTTAGTGTTCTCTTCAACTGGCTTATCTATTGCAATTTCCTCACTTACATTTTCCTTTTTAGTCTCTTGGCTGGAAATACTATTTTGAGTTTTTTCTAATTGCACCTGAACACTTTTCTCCGGTTTAGAAGTTTCTTCAACTATTTTCTCAACTTTTTCGGCAGCCTTAGGTGCTTCCTCAACTACCTCTTCCGCTTCTTCAGCAGCCTTAGGTGCTTCCTCAACTACCTCTTCTGCTTCTTCAATAGCCTTAGGTGCTTCTTTAACTACTTTTTCTTCGATAAATTTATCAGCACTAGGTGAAATAATGACCGCTTCTTTTTCTTCAATGGTATCAGCTTTTTCTTCCACTGGCTGTATTATTTCATTTTCAACCTTGTTGTTGTTTTCAAGTACTACAGGTTCATTAGTTTCTTCTTTTTTATCTTCTGAAACAAATGCCTCTTTACTCTTAAATAAATCTACACTGGTATCCCATTCTGTTCCAGCTGCTTCTTCTCTAATCTGGTCATACATCTTTAATGTTAATTTTGCAACCCTGTCCCATGTATAATTTTCATTTACAGTCTTTGCCCCATTTTCTTTTATATAATTAGCTAATCCGTCATCATACAATAATTGAAGAACATTATCCTTCAAGCTGTCAGTTAGTCCGTTAATCATCTTCATACCATTTTCTCTGTGTTTTATTAACTCACTAAGTCCACCAGTATCAGAAACTACAACAGGACATCCTGCTGCCATAGCCTCCAAGGCTACAATACCAAATGGCTCATATAATGATGGGAATACTGCAGCATTAGATACCCTGTATAGTTTATTTCTACTTTCATCATCCATATATCCAACGAATAATACCTTGCTTTCCAATCCCATGCTTCTAACTCTTGCTTTTAATTCTTCAGTCATTGGACCTTTGCCCGCTATTACAAACTTAGTCTTGTTATAGCCAGCAACTATCTTTGGGGCAGCCTCTATTAAAAGTTGGACCCCTTTTTCAAATACATGTCTGCCAACAAAAAATACAATTTTCTCGTCATCCATTGCATATTGTCTTCTAAATGATAACCAATCAAAATCAAAACTGAATAATCTTGGGTTAACTCCATTAGGTATTATCCATACCTTTTCTTCGGGAGTTGAAAATGTGCCTACTATTTGCTGCTTCATGTAATTGCTGCAAGCTATGACTTTCCATGCCTCATATGTAAGCGTCCATTCAACATTAGATATGTATCTTTGCATTTCTGTCCTGATACCATTATTTCTACCAGTTTCAGTTGCATGCATTGTACAAACCATTGGTATGTTATATGACCATTTTAATGCCTTAGCACTATAGGCAGACAACCAATCGTGTGCATGGATCATATCAACATTACCAAGCTTCCTAATTAATCTCACTGCTTCTTCAATTATAGCAAAGTTTAACTGCATAACCCATTTTGTAAAATCGTCTGTTTGAATTTTATACGGTGTTACCCTATGAACAAAAACCCCATTATCTACTTCTTCTATAGGTGCTATACCTTCCTCACAAGTTATAACATGAACTTCGTGATCCAAGGCACTTAACGCATGTGACAAATTATACACATGAGTTGATAATCCCCCAATATTCTTAGGCGGATATTCCCAAGATAACATTAATATTCTCATTAAACATCTCCCCTTTTTACGATTGTTAATTTTCTTAATACTACGTATTTTTTTATAATTGTAGTATCCATTACTTAAAATCAATCTACTGATTATGAAAGTGTAACTTGAAAATTTTTCTATTTATTTTGTACTATATTACCAATTATAACTGCTTTATAGATAAATTCAACTACTTTTTTATTTCATAAATTAATACTCCAAAATTTAACATACATATTTTTTTATAAAAACACAAGAAATTCATTACCATATACAAGAAAATATTTTGCGTCTTTTATAATTTAAATCAAAAAAAATATAGCATGGTTATTTGCTATTTATCAAATATATATCCTCAGCAAAATACCATACTATATTCTTATTTAGCTATTTATCCTTCTTTAAAACTTCGGCTATAGCCGCAATACTGCCAAGTGATGATAAAGTTTCATTAGGCAATATGAGTTTGTTTGCCGGATTTTTTGCCATTTCTTGAAGTGCTTCTACTTGCTTTAAAGCTATAACAGTTTCATTTGTACCTGATTCAATAATGGCTCTATTTACTTTATCAATGGCAGCAGCCTGAGCCTCAGCCACTACTTGAATAGCACTAGCTTTACCTTCAGCCTCTAATAATTGTGATTGTCTAAGTCCTTCTGCTCTTCTAATATTTGCTTCTTTTTCAGCTTCAGCCTGAAGAATCTTTGCTCTCTTTTCACCTTCTGCTCTTTCGATATCGCTTTGTTTTTGTCCTTCTGCCTGTAAAATAGTTGCTCTCTTATCTCTTTCTGCCTTCATCTGCTTTTCCATAGCCAGCTGAATTTCTGCTGGAGGTATTATGTTTTTAATTTCTACAGATAATATCTTTATTCCATAGGCATCTGTTATTTCATCAACTACTTCTAGAAGCTTTGCGTTTATCCTGTCTCTTCCTGATAAAACTTCATCTAATGTCATATCTCCAACTATATTTCTCATATTGGTAATTGTAGAGTAAACAATACCTGATCTATAGCTTTCAATATTGTAAATTGCATCCTTAGCGTTCATTACCTTGTAGAATATTACATTATCGATTGAAATTTTAACATTATCCTTTGTAATAACACTTTGAGGTTCTATATCAAGAATTTGCTGTTTTGTTGATACCTTAGCTCTAACAAAGTCAGCGAAAGGTATTAATAAATTCCATCCTGGTTCCAAAGTCCTATGATACTGACCCAATCTCTCAACAACATATATATATCCTGTATTTACTATTTTCAATGAGGACAATGCTATCGCTAATAATATTATTAATAAGATTAACATACCAATAATTCCACCCATTAAAAAACTCCTCCTTAAATTCTAAACTTTCATATTCCATTTACTAATTATAATTATTGTCATAAATTTTTAAACTGTTTTTTTCACTATAAGCTTGTTTCCTTGAATACTTACTATTTTATACTTGTCCCCCTTTCTGATAGGCTTATCATTGTTTTGAACTGTCCAATAAATCCCGTCAATTTTAGCCTTTTCTCTAAAACTAATATCACCTTCAGCTATAAATTCTCTACCAATGTATTCTTCCTCCATTGTTTTAGTTTTTGGCACAGTCTTTTTTATAAGTTTTTTCGCCAATGGAAATCCAACTGCAAAGAACAAACAGCTAACAACAACAAAGGTTGCTATTTGAGTATCTAATGGATATCCTAAATTTAAAGCAATTATAGCTGCAATTGCTCCTATTGTAAACCAAACAAACAAAAACCCTGAGGTTATTACATCAATCAAAAGAGTCACAACAGCTATTATAATCCATACTAAAATTACTCCACCTAAACTCATACCACTTCCCCCTTATGCTAGTAATTTTACACTATTATTATATAAAATTAAAATCCACTTATGAATTCATTATAAGATAATCCATACATTAGTACGTGGTTTTTATAACCATTTACCTCCTTATCTTATAATCTCTCCTTATATCTTCGTATTGGACATTATATTATTTAAAAAATATCCATCAGTATTTATATCTTTCCTGCATCATGCAAATGTGTATATATTTAAAGTTAATGGTTCCATTTTAGAATTGTATTGAATACAAATCAATTTTTATGTTAAGCTATTACATGAAGCATAAGTAATCAATAAGAATTGGAGTGAATAACATGACTAGCCAATTTATTAAGGTATCAGCTGCATGTCCAGTAACCAATGTGGCAGATGTAGATTTTAATATTAAGAATATAATTGAGTGTATTGATACGGCTCTTCTTGATAATTCAAAATTAGTAGTTTTTCCAGAACTATGTATTACTTCCTACACCTGCGGAGACTTATTTCTACAAGATCATCTAGCTTATAAGGTTCAGATGGGACTTAAAGAACTTTGCCAATATCTTAGTGATAAGGATATTTTGGTTTCAGTGGGTGCTCCTCTTATTTATAACTATAGTCTTTATAATTGTGCCTACATTATTTATAAAGGTAAAATATTAGGAATAGTTCCTAAAAGTTATATACCCAACTATTCAGAGTTCTATGAAAAAAGATGGTTCAGTGAAGGTATAGGAATTACTGATAAAACAATTAATTTCTCCTTTCAAAATAATATACCCTTTGGAACAAATTTAATTTTTCAATGTGAAAATCTTAGATTTGGTTTTGAAATATGCGAAGACCTGTGGGTAACAATACCACCAAGCAGCTATTTAAGCTTATTAGGTGCTAATATTATAGGAAATCTTTCAGCCTCAAATGAGATAGTAAACAAAGCAGATTATAGAAGAGGTCTTGTTCAATCTCAAAGCGCTAGGTGTATGTCCGCATATGTATACGCTTCTTCAGGTGTTTTGGAGTCTTCTACAGATTTAGTGTTTAGCGGTCATTTGATGATAGGTGAAAATGGTTTGCTGCTTAAAGAAAATAAAAGATTTCAGCGAGATAATGAAGTAATAACTTCTGTATTAGATATTCAGAAATTAGAAAATGAAAGATTGAAAAATGTTAGTTATAGAGATAGCATCAAATTATGCCCTTATGATCCTAAAATAATATCTTTTCAATTTGATGACTATTCGTTAGGCATTTTTGATAGATTTATAGACAAACATCCTTTTGTTCCTTCAAACGAAAAGGAACGTGAAACAAGATGCAGAGAAATCTTCAATATACAGACTTCCGCCTTAGCTAAAAGACTTAGCCACACCAGAGCTAATAAGGCTGTTGTTGGTATATCAGGTGGTCTTGATTCCACTTTGGCCTTATTGGTAATTACTAAAACCTTTGATATGTTAAATATACCAAGGGAGAATATCCTTACCATTACCATGCCTGGTTTCGGTACTACTGATAGAACTTATAATAACGCTGTAGAATTATGTAATAATCTTCATACTGAGCTTAGAGAAATCAATATTGTTGATGCTTGTCTTCAGCATTTTAATGACATAAATCATGATAAAAATATACATGATGTAACTTACGAAAATGTGCAGGCTAGAGAACGTACTCAACTTCTTATGGATATAGCCAACAAAGAAGGCGGACTAGTAATTGGAACTGGTGATTTATCTGAATTGGCTCTAGGATGGTGTACATATAATGGCGATCATATGTCCATGTACTCTGTTAATTGTTCTATACCAAAAACTCTAGTAAGATTCCTGGTTAAATATGTAGCACAAAATGAAGTTAATGAACCTACATCAAAAATACTATTCGATATTTTAGATACTCCTGTAAGCCCTGAGCTTTTACCAAAAGGAAAAGATGGTGAAATAGCACAAAAAACCGAGGATATTGTAGGGCCGTATGAATTACATGACTTTTTCCTATACTATTTTATAAGACAAGGAGCCTCAGCAGAAAAAATATTATTTTTAGCTAAAAATGCTTTTAAGAATGAATATGATTCAGATACAATGGAAAAATGGTTTAACTATTTTGTAAGACGATTTTTCTCACAACAATTTAAACGTTCCGCTCTTCCTGATGGTCCTAAGGTAGGAACCATAAGCCTTTCTCCAAGAGGAGATTGGAGAATGCCATCCGATGCCTCCTACAATTCCTGGAGCATATAAAGGTTATGCAGCGCTGAATAATAGAAATTAAAAATTGTCTGCAAAACAAGATGATTTTTAATTTCTTAATATATAAATAGAGTGTCTAAGTTTCAGACACTCTATTTATATATATCTACAATAAGACCAGAAATTTCATCAATTGTAGCTGCTACATTCAAATTTTCTTTTTGTTCAGATAAAAGCATTTGTGTTAATTCCTCTAATTTCAAATCGATAGTATCCACTGTTATAAAATATTGAGTCTGCCAAAAGCTAATATCCTTTTTAACTGCATACATATAGTCTAATACAGATTGTAAATACTCTTTTATCATGTTCTTATATGCTCTAACATCTCCAAAACATTTTGTTATTGATAACCTGTTTCCCTTTTTCTTAATTTCATCCTGCATAGATTTTAATTCCTGTTCAGATTTTTGCTGCCTAGCAAAATTAAAATTCTGGGAAAAATCCTTTTTTACGGTATTCTGTCTTTTTTCACTTGTTACTGGTGAATTTCTTCTTACTCTTGATATTTCCATTCTTTTCACCTCAAAAAATATATTATATATATTATATCACTACTCACAAGCCTTTATATAATTATTATATATATTAAAAAGATATTTTTAAATTCCTTTTTTTTAAATGTATAAATTAACTTGCATTCCTCTAATATCCATAGATTTTTCTCGCATAATAAAAACTAAAATGGGTATCATAATAATTGTAAAGAGGATTTAAGGCAGTCGAGCGAAGAATATTTAATGATTATTTTAGTTGTTAAATATTCGACTTAAGGTATATATAGGATCAAATAGGTTCTATATATGCTAGTGGGAAGATTGATATATGTTGTGAAAAAGCTATATATATGCCCAACTGTATATATGTGGTTTTTAATGATGTATATCAGTCGAGCTAAGATTATATGAGGTTCCGCAGACTATCTATTATATTTGTGATACTTTAAATTATTTCCTTCCTATTATTAGATTAAAGCTCAATATATTAACCTATTTTAGAGTTAATATATTCTTTAACCTATGATATATAGGTTGCGAATAATCTTATTAAGTTTATAGATATATAGGTCAGTTAGAGATTATGCCTAGTCGAGAGATTTTTCATGGTTTCCAAGGTATTTCATATAGTCGAGTGAAGATTCATGTAGGTTTTGAAATGCTTATATATAGTCGAAAGATTGTTTATAGGTATGTATAGACTTGCATGGGTTGTAACGAAGATTGCTTTAAGTTTTCTTAATCCCTAGGATAAAGGATAGGTACTTCATGTATCTATCCTTTTTTATATAAAGATATCAAAAACATTAACATAAATCCAAACTATTCATATAATGTTAAGGTAGCAATATTTTGGAAAGGTGAAACTATGTATACTTGCCCTTATTCAGGCTACTTTAGAGTATTGCCTAAATCATATATTAGAATTCTTCACGCTAGTCCCAACGCTCCTGCTGTAGATATTTATGCTAATGGGAGAATTATAGCAAGAAATGTACATTATAAAGAATTCACAAACTACCTTGCATTAATACCTGGAAATTACCGCATAACAGTTTATGTTTCTGGAACCTCAACCAACCCAGTAATTAATACAAATGTAACCATTCCAGAAAAAATGATATTTACAGTGGCAGCCATAGGAACTTCACCTAATTTATCCTTACTTCCAATTGCCGAACCTGTTTTACCAATAAGACCTGGTAAGGCGTATGTTAGATTTGCTCATCTATCTCCTAATACTCCAGCGGTAGATATAACCTTACCTAATGGAGATAAAATTTTTAAGAATGTATCCTATAAAGAAGTTACGGATTACTTGCCAGTCAATGGCGGCAGCTACATTCTTCAAGCAAGAATAGCCAACACAGATAATATAGTATTACATGCTGGAAGGATAAATTTAAGACCAGGTAGATTCTATACAGTATATGCTGTGGGTCTAAATAACGATACACCTCCTCTTCAGGTTCTTGTACCTTTGGATGGAAATTCCTATATTAGAGTTTAAAAAAAACTGCTAAATGAAAAAGGCATGCAATTATTTACACTGCATGCCTTTTTTATGTTAAGATTTATAAAATTCCATTTAGGTAATCTTATTTTAATAATCCAAGCCAGTATCCTATAATACCTACTGCAAATAATCCAAATATAATCCAGATTGCACTTACTTTCTTCTTTAATAACTTCATACATAAGAAAGTTAATAGTAAAGGAAGTAACCCTGGTAATAATGAGTCTAATATAGATTGTACCGTAGTAGTTTTTATAGATCCATCTTGCATTGTTATTTTTGAAAGAACTAGAGGAACATTCATACTAGTCCATCTTGATACAAGAGCACCCATGATGAATAATCCAAGTATTGAAGAACCTTCAGTTAATTTTTGAAGTGTGTTACCACCCATATCACTAACAACAGAAGTACCTTTTTCATATCCAAATTTAATGCAATACCATCTAAATCCAAGTCTTAGTATGTTCCATACTAGGAAGAATATTATTGGTCCAAGTATGCTTCCGCTTTGAGCTATAGATGCACCAAGAGCACCAAGTACTGGTCTTAATGTACCCCAGAATATTGGGTCACCTACACCGGCAAGTGGTCCCATAAGACCTACTTTAATACCATTAATTGAAGCATCATCTATTGGAGATCCATTTGCTTTTTCTTCTTCCATAGCCGCTGTAACACCTAGTATAGGAGCAGTAACATATGGATGAGTGTTGAAGAACTCAAGATGTCTCTTTAATGCTATCTTTTGATCTTCTTTATTTGGGTATAATCTCTTTATTATTGGAACCATTTCAAAGCAGTAACCTAAAGCTTGCATTCTTTCATAGTTCCATGAACCTTGATGGAAATTTGAACGAATGAACATATTTGTTAAGTCACTTTGAGTTAATTTAACTTGTTTTACATCACTCATGTTATTTTCCTCCTCCTATAGATCATCTAAATCATCAACACTAGCAGTTGCTGCATTGTACTTAGGACTTAATTGAATATACACTATTGCAGCTACAGTTCCT
Organism: Bacillota bacterium; assembly: GCA_030706015.1. Taxonomy (GTDB): domain Bacteria; phylum Bacillota; class Clostridia; order Clostridiales; family Clostridiaceae; genus JAUZPI01. The sequence continues at coordinate 32,073 of JAUZPI010000008.1, read as the reverse complement.
AAAATACCTAATGCAACTAGATTGAATTGTGTGAAAGCAGCAACAACAAATCCTAAGAAGAAGAAAGGCATTAAATATCTAGCTGACATCATGTTTATAACCATTGCATAACCAACTACAACGATAAATCCACCAGCAACGCCTAATCCACCAGTAATAACCTTAGGAATACCGTTTAACATTGAGTTAACTCCGCTTGTTCCAGCAAAAGCAGCAACGATTGCTGTAGGTATAGCCACACGTAGTGCTTGAATTCCAAGACATGCTATGTGACATAAGTCAACACCTCTAAAGTTTGCTTCTGCAGCATATTTATCAGCTTGGTGTTGGAAGAAAACTGAGAGTGTTCTTGCAAATATAGTCATTACCTGACCAGCAGCTGCTATAGGAATAGCTACAGCAATACCAGCTGGAATTGATTGATGAGCTGTAATAACTAGTATAGTTGATATAACGCTAGCTAATGCTGCGTCTGGAGCCATTGCTGCACCGATGTTCATCCATCCAAGTGCTAGCATTTGAAGAGTACCACCTAAAATAATACCTGTTTTAACATCCCCTAAACATAGTCCAACTAATGTACATGCAACTAGAGGTTGATGTGTTTGAAATTCATCAAGTACACTACCTATACCAGCAATACATGCTACTATAAGTACTAATATCATTTGAATAGCGCTCATATGTAAACGCCCTCCCCTTTTAAAATTTTTTTATTTATTTTTATTAACCTAATATGCCGAAGGACATTAAGTTAAAGTTTTGACATAAGATCTACCTTTGTATCTGTTACAACTTTTCTTATTTCTAATTCAATTCCTTTTTCATTAAGCTTCTTAAATGAATCAACATCCTTATCATCTACTGAAACTGCACTAGTTATTTGTCTTTTTCCTTCTTTAAATGCCATACCGCCAATGTTTACTGATTTGATGTCTACTCCACCTTCTACCATTCTTAAAACATCAGTTGGATTAGTGAATAAGAATAATGTTTTGAAGCTGGCATACTTTGGATTCTTATATACTTCTATAGCTTTGTCTACTGCTAAAACATTAGCTTTGATTCCTGGAGGTGCAACCTGAACTAAAAGAGTTTTTCTTAATTCATCTGCTGCAACCTCGTCACTGCATACTATTATCCTGTTACATCCTGTTACTTTTGACCAAACTGTAGCCACCTGTCCGTGAATAAGTCTGTCGTCGATTCTTGATAATACAATTTCCATTTTATAATTCCTCCTCATCGTTGTTTTGTAAAGTATCTCTAAAGGATTTTATTCCATCAGTTCCTGCTACCTTTGCAGTTTCAACTAGTTCTTTTAGACTTAAAAAGCTTCTAGAACCAAATGCTTCAAGCAGCATAGGTAAGCTTACGCCTGTTACAATGTCAACCTTTTCATCTTCAGCAGCTATTCTGCTTGCTGCGTTAAATGGGCTTCCTCCAAATAAATCTACCATGAATAATACTCCCTCGGAGCAATCCAAAGTTTTTAAAACATCTCTGTATTTATCAACCAGTTTATCAGCACTTTCTCCTGGTTCAAATGTTACAAAACCCACATTCTCTTGTTGACCAAAAATCATTTCAGATGATCTTAGTAACTGTTCTGAAAACTTACCGTGAGTTCCAATTACTATTGCTACCATACTCTTTTCCTCCTATTTGCCTTTGTCACTATTATATATAGCAACTACCGTGCCAATTTTGTGTATCAAGATATTAATTTTGCGTAAACCCTTTCATATCAAGGGATAAAATTATAAAACTTTTTTTGAAAACGTATACCTTGATACACATTTATTTTATTTTCGATACATTTCTTAAGATATTATGTGCATTTTAATACTAATTAATCATATCACAGATATATGCTATCTCATCATCACTCAAAACTATATTAAGTGACTGAGTAAATATAGCAGAACATTCTTTTACTAATTCAAATGTGTCTTTTTCTATGCTTTCAATTTCCCCAGCATAGTTTAACCCCTCCTTAATAACCATCCTTTCTAACGCGCAGCCTACATGTATTGCTACACTTATCCTTTTAGTATTGCTAAAATCCCTGCTAAATTTATTTTCTAATACACTTACAAAATCAATTAATACGCTAGTAATTTTATTAGGATTTAGAAAAGTTAAAAATTGATTTAAACTGTCTTTACATAAGTCTTCTACCAATATATTTTTATCCCTCTCATTTAAAGTAATACTATTATTAGTAATTACATCCCTAAGAATCTGTTCTCCTCTTCCATCTATTAATACTTCTAATGGTATAAATGGTATAGGAAGCTTCGGCTTTTTAATTCCTACTATAGCAATAATATTATGCTTCTTCTGTATTTCTTCTATACTATTATCTAGATTTTTAATTCCTACAGGTATAACTTTTATACGTTCCTCTGTCAAATTATATATAATATCCTGAACTAATTCCTTTAGTTTTACCGCAGTTCCATCTCCAGTAGAACATACAGTAACAATTACCTTTTCTCCATGAATAATCTCTTCATTAATTTCATGACTATAGCCTTTGAAACTTTTTATTGAGTTATATATATCTGTAAGTTCCATATCCATTACATTAGTTTTTCTTAAAGCTTCTATTACCATTGCAGTAGATACCATATCTACTGTCTTAATATTTATGCCTGTTCTCTCCATAATTACTGATTCAAAGCTATATAACGATCCCATATCTACTAGTAACAATACACCTTTGCCCATATCTATATCTTTTACCTTGTCCACAATAATATCTAATATTTTTTTAGGGCTTATCTCAAGAGGCATGTCCACAGCACATATTCTTCCCTCTCCAAGGAGCTTTGTAGCCACATTTACCATACTGCTGGCAGTACTATTACCGTGAGCTGCCACAATTATACCAACCTGACCTTCACTCACTTCCTCAACTGAACTTAACAACAATGCAATATATACTACTTCTACATCAGGAACTTCCAAGTTATATCTTTTTTCAATAAGCTCTTTAATTTCAAGTGCAAAAGCAAACTCATCAGGATTATTTTTTATTACTCCATCCATATTGCCATCTCTTATATAGCTTTCTCCTTGTATTCTTTTGAAAAATGCGCTAAAATGCAGACTTAAGGCATAAACTAATCTATCACTATATCTTCTTTTTAATTTTTCCTGTGCTAATTGCTTAATTTCTTCTGCAAATTTAACAATGTCCTTATCTACAATCTTTAATATACTATCCTTCTTCACCTTATCATTTTTAAATTTGTCATAGAAACTTTTTAAATGTATATTAATATCAGTGGTGATAAACTTATTTATATACTCTTCATCCATACCCTCGTCTCTAAGGATAGATGCCTTATCCTCAATTATCTTATATAAATTAAATGGAGGTTCATATGGATCTTCCTCAAGTAAAACCTTGTAGCCTTCAGGCGAAACTAAAATAGTTGAATTTAATGCTTCTCCCAGCTCCTCAAATTCTTTTCTCTTGTTCCCGATACTAAATAGACCATCTTTAATATTTGATGGTAAAGTTTTAAAATCTAATTCAATAGCCTCATCGTTATTTATACTGTTTAAAAAGCCCTTAGCACATATCAGCTGAATATTAGATTTCAGCTGCCCAACATTACCATAGGAGGCACTACCAATTAATGCTTTAACCACCTCAGGTGTTATCTTAATTGGCTTATTTACCCTATGAGCTTCCTTCAGTAACAGATATTTTAATATATCTATCTTTTCACTTATATTACGTTCCTCAAAAGAAGGTATATTTATTATGATAGGTATTCTTCTTATGAAAGTTTTTAACATATATGAATTTGGATCCTCTGTTGTTGCTCCAACGATAAGTACATTGGCACTTCTATTTCTTTCAGTTTCTCCTAGCTTATTAAAAACACCAGTATCCATAAAATAAAATATCATTTCTTGCCCTTCTGGAGGCAGTCTATGTATTTCATCTAGAAATAGTATTCCACCATTAGCTTTTTCTACTAGACCTGGCTTTTCGGAATCCGCTCCAGTAAATGCCCCTTTTATATGACCAAATATGTGGGATAAAAGTAATTGTGGATTATTATAGTAATCGGCGCAATTAAATACTATAAAAGGAGCATCTTCTCCAAGCTTGCGTGCATACCTGGCATAACTATACATCATATTTACAAATAAGGTTTTACCAACACCTGTTTGTCCAACAATTAAGGTATGAAGACCATTTGGTGGATATAATACTGCTGCCTTTGCCTGCTCAACTTGATTCTTTAAGCTTCCTTCAGCCCCTATCAAATAATCAAATGGATTTTCCTCTTCTTTTGCTGACTTTGTACTAGAAATAATTTCATCAACACTCTGTATTTCTATTGGACCAGCAGAAAGAGCATGTCCTACTACTTTTTCCAGCTCTGATTTTTCAAGATATAGTACTGGTCTCCCCTTTACCTTTATAATTTTATCTGCCCTCAGTAATTGATTTAATTCCATACTAACATTATTCCTTAATATTCCTAGTTCTTCAGAGACTTGTGTAGCCGTTAATCCATTATTATTTAACAATTCTTCTAGGGTAAATTCAGATGTTTTCGTTTTTATAAATTGATAAATCTTATCTATCCTTTTCATATAAACATTACCTCCAATAATTTTTAATATGCAAACTATTTAAACTATGGAAAAGTGTATTCCTTAAAAAAATACTAAATTGATACACTATATATTTTAGCATATCATAGTGTATTTTCATCATCAATTTATAATTTAACTTTAGTATTAAAAAAACGACTCACTACAATGAGTCGGATTTTGTTTATTATTTTACTGGCTTATACATAAAGAAATGAAATGGGTCGTTGGGACCCTTTTTTGTAATATTTCTCACGTGATAGTTATTCCCTCCAAATTTATACCCTTGATTATCAACAATATATGCTGTATCAGTACTTCCTTCTTCACTCCAACCCATAAATGTATAAACGTGGGTTGGGTACCCTCCATCTTTACCTGGTTTATCAATTGAAAAGCATATATCTCCCGGAAGCAAATGTTTAGGATTATAGTCAATTTTCCATCCATTGTCGAGTAAATATTTAATTACACTTTGTTCATTTTTCATACTTCCTCTATACCTGCCTGTAAAGCATATGCTTTTGGGGATATTTATGTTCACTTTTCTTAAAGCCTCACTTAAGAAGAATACACATGTATCATGAACATCTCCATCGTTCATCTTAACTGCATTATTAAAGACACTTATGCAATTCTCTTTGTTATTTAAATAATTATATAAAGCAGTTTGTTCTGGAGATTGAATCCTTCTTCTTCTATTATTTTTATCTGCAGCTGCAGCATCACTAAGTTTATCTTCACTATCTATAGCCTTCTGCTCTATATTTGACGCCTGAACGATTTGCTGATTATATCTAATTGTAATTTCCCCAGCTATAATACATATTAAGAAAAGAAAACAAATACTTACCTTTGTAATGCAAATTTTAATTCTTGCTCTTACCCTATAAGATAAAATGCTCTTCCATATCATATTGTTGCTCTTACATTGTTTCATAATAATTTCTCCCTGTGATTTATTAGTTATACAGCTAAAAACTTGGCTAGTATAAGTTTACTATTTCCAATATGTATGAAAAATATAACATAATAATCCCCCTATGTGAAAAACATAGAGGGCTATTCTGCTTATGCTGAGTAGTTATTATAATTTTCTGAGCTTCTGATAGTAAATTCTGGACTAAATGCATCCTTCAATTTTTCTTCATCAATTATTACCTTCTGATAGTCCGTTACTAAAATAGTTCCCCATTCTTTTTCAATATCAATAAATATTTTACCATTGTCTATTCTGTACTCTCTTCCAGTAATTGCGTCAGTTAATTTATCCGTACAGAATACTGCATTACTTATATCAAGGGTATAATTTCTCATTTCCCCTCCTCTATTTAAAAGTACAACAACTTGCTCCTTTCCATTGTATCTAGCAAATACTATAAAATCAGTTGTAACATTAATCCACTTCATATAGCCATTCCTAAAAATATCATACTTATTTCTGATATTTATAATGGTTGAATACCAAAGCACCAATTCCTTGTTACCTCTCCCCCATGGCATAGCTCTTCTATTGTCTGGATCATCTGCTCCAGGAAGTCCAGTTTCATCTCCATAATATATGCATGGTACTCCTGGATAGGTTACTTGGAATAGTGCCAATAGCTTCATCAATCTATAAGCTCTCTCAGTAGGCGTATTTGCAATAGCAGGTTCTCCTTTTTTATATCCATCAATTGCTGAAATAGCCCTTTGGGTGTCATGAGAATCTACTAAATTGAACATTGAGTAGAATGCATCCTCTGGATATTGTTCCCTAATTTGTTCAAGCAATTTTACTGTTGTAATGCCATTCCACTCATAATTTCCAAAATCTCTGCCTGCTATAAAACCAAGAACAGCATTAGTAAATCTATAATTTATCAGAGAATCGTACATGTCACCTAATAAATATTTGGTTCCATCTGTCCAAATCTCCCCAATTATAGCATAGTCGCATCCTGTTCTCTTTACAGCTTTTCTAAAATGTCTCCAGGTCTCGTCAGACATTTGTTCTGCAGCATCCAATCTCCAGCCATTGGAGCCCTTTCTTAGCCAGAACTTAGAGTTTGCATCTTCTCCGTCAATTATCTCTTCTGCCCAAGAATGAATTTTATATTCTGAATCATACAAATCATTTATTACAGGCATAGAGTCGTAACCATACCAGCCTTCATATTTATATGAACCATGCTCTTTTCTATTTTCAACCTTAAACCAATCCTTATAATGAAAATCATAAATCCCCTGCCTTTTAAAATTCTCCTGTACATGGCTTTCAGCTTCCTCTTGGCATATATGGTATTCCTCCATCATAGAATATACTCTGCTCCAATACTGATATGCTCCTAAAGGTTGTCCAGGTTTTATATATTTACCGAACTTATCAAAATAAATAGAATCATCTGATACATGGTTAAATACACCATCTAATATAACATGCATTCCTCTGTTATGAGCTTCCTCAACTAATTCTTCAAAATCTTTTATATCACCTAGCAGTGGATCTACTTCTTTGTAATATGTAGTGTCATACCTATGACTAGAAATAGATTTGGAAATGGGGTTCAGATAAATAGTATTTACTCCTAGTGCCTGCAGATAATCAAGTTTTTCTTGTACTCCCCTTAAATCTCCACCATAAATCTGATTACTCCATATTCCCCGTCCTCTTACCCCAACATAGTCTGAACGATGCTCCAAGGCTGGGTTTTCCGGAATAGCATACCAATCCTGATAAAACTCATAGTCTATAAAGCCTCTTCCTGTCTTTTGTGCAGCCCTATTTGAAGTATCACCATCATAAAACCTATCAGGAAATATCTGATATACAACAGCATTTTTCATCCAATCAGGAGTCTTAAAATTTTTATCATATATAGTTATATAATAAGGTTTTATGTCTTTAATGTCTCCACAAATGCCTTCACCTAAAAATCCATCATTATCACCATAGAATTTAATATCATAGTAATTTGAAAACACAAAATAATACTTATATACTCCCTTTTCTTCTATATAAAAATCACAGTACCAGTAATCAAAGTCATCATCATAGCAATCTTCTTTTTCAAGATTAAAACAATACTTTTTCTCAAAACCTATAACTACTAGTCTACATTCCTCAACATCATTCTTTTTCGCCCTAATCTTTACAGTTATATCTTCTTTCTCTGCAACAGCTCCAAAGGGTTTTTTATAAATGGTACTTGCTGAATTATAATAAACTAAACTATTATCTATTTTTCTATCAAATGCATTGCAGTATGCTAATTTACTTGGACTATCGTAAAAAAAGCTTATCTTCTTTTTCGCCTCTAAATTAAAAGCTGGTAGATATATTTCCTCCTCTTTTGCTCTAATTACAAGGTTGTTATACTCTCCTTTATCTAATTCAACCTCTGCACTATAAACACCAGCAAAATTATAATCTTCTAATGTATATATAATTTCATTAATATTAAGTTTAGGCTTGTCATCACCAAGCAAAGGCATAAACTGAGTGGAATCACAAAAATGATGACTTTTATCAGAATAATAAAAAGTCACATCAGAATTTTTATATAAATATAAAATTACGTTAAAACCATTAAGAATGCCGCCTTGGCCGTAATTTTCCTTCCAAGAATTCACGGCTATTTTGTATTGATGTTCTCCTGCGGGGATATCTTTAATTGTTAATGTATAAATATCCTCACCAATATGCTCCATTCTAGTACCTTCTGCATATACATCCCAATTTAAAGTATTTGGTACCTTGTATTGAAAACTCCCTGTAAGTACCACTGTCCTTTTCATAATATCCCTCCAATAACCTTACTTATTGTGATAATTAGTTCTTCTATAAATTATTATTATATATTATTGAATATTTGTAAATATCTTACTTCCATTTTCAAAAAAAAATACTTAGCCGTCCTAAGACAACTAAGTATCCTTTTTTATTTTAGTTTTTCTTTCTTACAACAATTACTCCTGCCAATGTTACTAAAATACCCATTAGAGCATAATCTTCCATTGGAACTCCTCCTGTTTTAGGAAGTGTTGTTGCAGAAGTTGTGCTGGCATTTGTAGTAGTTGTTGTGTTTGAAGTAGTACCACCTGTTGAACCACCATTATTACTTGGAGCTTCAAGTACAGATAATTTATCAGCTGTTACAAAGTAATCACTGCAATGAGTGATATCAAACTGAATGTTACCGTTACTATCTACAACTGGAGAAGCTATTAATTCAGCCTTTCCTGTTGCTGGATTATAATAATATACATAAACAGTTTTACCCTTATAGCTTGCATCTACAGCAGAAGTTACTTTTACTGTACCATTAAATTTACCATCTGGTAAGTTGTTATCAAACTTCAATGCTTTAACCAATTTGCCAGCATTAGCTTTTATTATTTGGTCTACTGCATCAGAATTTGAAAGAGTACCTCCAACTGATATTTGAAGACCTTGTAATCCAGCACTGTGTATCTCGTCTAAAACTTTAGAGTCAGCAAATGTAAAGCTAGTATCTCCTCTAACAATAACTGGAATAACATTTTTAGCTTTTGCAGTATCAAGTACTTCATTACTTACCAATTCATCAGTATTAGATACTTGTACATTTGAACCAGCAGCTGCTTTGTTAATATCATCTTGAACTGCAGCATCAGTTTTTGGAGTTGTTCTATCTGCAACTACGTAGCTAGAATCATAAGCTGGCTTAAGAGCATCATAATTTACTGTTACTTCTTTGTAATTTTTAACAAGAATTATTCCCAATTGTGCAGGTACGTTTACAGTAACTTTGCCATCAGTTACAGTATATTTTTCTGTACTGTTTAAGGCATTAGTTAGAACTGTACCATTAGCAATTGAAGGAACATCTAATACTAGATTGCTCATTGCATTTGTGCTTCTGTTTGCTACCACAACTGCGTTGTTTGTGTTGTCATTTCTAGTATAAGCCATAACATCTTTTGCAGCATCATCTGCAACAGTTATTGGTTGAATATCTCCTGTTCTAAGAACGGAGTATGCATTTCTAATATTTGTTAACTTAGCATACCATTCAACTAATTCTTTGTTTCCTTTACCCCATGGCATTGCTCTTCTGTTATCTGGGTCTGCTGCTCCTGGCATACCAAGTTCATCACCATAATAAATTGTAGGTGCTCCTGGATATGTCATTTGAAGGAATGGTACTAACTTCATTTTTGCAATAGCTGTTGCTGAAGGATCTTTTGCTATAGCCTTATTGTTTCCATATCCATCAAAATCAGATATAATTCTTTCAACGTCATGTGAGCCCATAATATTCATTAAAGCTTCAAAAGCTTCCTTTGGATATTGTTCTCTCATTCTTTCTAAATCTTTAGTAGCTTGTATAGCATCAGATGAACCTGTTGTAAATCCTTGTATTGCACCTCTAAATCTGTAGTTCATAACTGAATCGAACATATCTCCTAGAAGATATTTTGAAGAATCTCCCCAAATTTCTCCTACGATTAAATCATCTGGATTAATTGTTTTTACTACAGGTCTAAAATGTCTCCAAGTGTCATCAGAAACACTGTCAGCAGCGTCTAATCTCCAAGCATCTGTTCCTAAGTTTAACCAATACTTAGAAATAGCATTTGGACCATCAATAACATCATTTGCCCATGATGAAACATTATACTCGGAATTATTTAGAGCTTGTATTTCAGGTAATGATTCATTTCCATTCCATCCAGCATAATCATAATGTTCTGCACCATATAATTTTGCATCATTATCATTAGTAGCTTTAACTTTTGAATTTTTAATAATGAACCAATCTTTATAATGGAAATCTGTAATTCCTTGTGCGATTAATGTAGCTTGTACTTTCTTTTCTGCATCTTGCTGAGACATTCCTGTATTAGCATTCATAAGGTCATATACTCTTGACCAATATTGGTATGCTCCTATAGGCTTGCCAGCTTGTACATATTTTCCGTATCTATCAAAGTATATAGAATCATCTGATACGTGATTAAATACACCATCAAGTATCATGTGCATTCCTCTCTTATGTGCTTCTTTTAATAAGTTCACATAATCATCCATGTTTCCTACTAATGAATCTACGCTTGTGTAATCTTTAGTATCGTATCTGTGGTTTGAACTACCGCTTGCAATTGGATTTAAATAAAGAGTATTTACTCCTAAAGATTGTAAATAGTCAAGTTTATCTTGGATACCTTTTAAATCTCCTCCATAAACATCATTTGACCATTGTCCGTCACCTTTATTAGCAGTATAAGTTGAACTTACAGTTCCATCTTTATTAAATTCAATCTGAGGATCTTCTGGTATTGAGTACCAATCTGAAATAAATTCATAAGGTAGATTTCCTCTTGAAAGTTTTTGTAAATAATCGTTAGTTTCATCCCCATTGAAGAATCTGTCTGGGAATATTTGATACACTACAGCGTTCTTCATCCAATCTGGGGTTTTGAAATTTTGGTCATATACATTCAAATCGTATTTTCCCACTGAGCCTAAACTTCCAACTTTTCCTGTTCCATAGTATCCATCATCGTCTCCATAGGCCTTAACATTTGATCCATTGATTAGAACAAAATAATATTGATACATGCCTAATTTAGTTGGTGTATAATCTACTGACCATCTATCAAAATCGCCATTTTTGTCATAATCAAATGTGCCATTTTTAGCCATATCAATTACTTTTACACCATCTGGAGTATATAATACTAGTTTAACTTTTTCTAAATCATTCTTACCTGTTTGAATATTAAATGTTATCTTTGAATTTGTTGCTACTGCACCATATGCACTCTTGTATTCAGCATCTTTTGAATCAAACTTTATTTTTGATTCATCCATTTGTCCTGCTGTTAAATCATTAAATGTGATTCCTGTTGCTGCATCATAGGAAATAGTAACATCCTTAGAGTCATCAGTAATAGTAATAGGATCAACTTTAAAAGTTTTATCTCCATCTGTTATTACTAAATCGCTATGTACCCCTTTTGTTAATGTCACTTTTGCACCATATACACCTGTCAAACCATAGTCTGTAAGTGTAGTATTATCTGGTACATCTGTTCCTGATAGTTTTGGTGTTGCAATTACATAAGTTGTTGTATCTACTATTTTATGAGTAACATCTGAATATAAAAACGTTACTTTTTCGGTTGTTGGAACTGTTAATGATATATTAGCACCAGTTCTTACACCATTTGCTCCATAATTTTCATCCCATGAACCACCAATTGCTACTTTATACTGGTAGTTTCCTGCTGGAACTGTAGCAGAATATTGATATACGCCATTTCCTTGATATTTCATTCTTGTTTTTATATTATCAGGTGCCCAAGAAGAACCAGCTCCTAATGCACTTTGTATATCTCCAACAAGAACTACTTCTCTACCACCCGGTGTTTCAAGTTTTTTAACAATTGATGTAATTTGACTTACAGTAACACCATCTAGTGTACCAGTTATTGTTATATATTCTTCATCTTGATCACTTGGCAATGCTTTAACTGTTAATAAGCCATTACCATCAATTGTAGCTATATCATTTGGTGATACACTCCATGTAACACCTGATGCTACCTCATCAACACCATTATTAAAGGAAAGAGCTGTTATCTGTTGAGTAGTATTTTGTATTATTTCACTAGGAACATTTATCGCATGAAGACCATTTTGGGGCTTAATGTCTACAACCGGATTACCACCAGCTGGATTAGGGTTTGATGGATCTCCCTGCCAATCACCATTTGTTTGATCTGTTGTAGTTGGTGACCATGAACAAATTCCATATTCATATTTACCAGTGTTTAATTTTAATGTTTTTGACCAAACATTTGGTGCTATCGGATCTTTATCCATAGCTACTGGATCCCAATTAGTTGTCCATGAACCTTTTACAATAACCTTTGTTTCAGCTCCAGTTCCAGCATAGTAGAATGTCACTGATCCATCCTTATTTATTACAGGTCCATTTACTACCAATGGATTTCCGCTTCCACCCTTAAGAGTTTTATTTAGTGGATCTGCCTTCCAATCACCATTTGTTTGATCTGTTGTGTTTGGATTCCACGAACAGATTCCATATTCGTATATTCCTTTGTTTAGCGTCAATTTGGCCGACCAAACATTGTTATCGCCTTTTGTCATTTGAGTTGGTGCCCAATTTGAGTCCCATGAACCCTTAACTATTACCTTTGTTTCAGTACCATCGCCTTGATAATTAAAGGTTACAGTACCATCTGAATTAACAACTGGACTCTTTAAAGTTCCTGCGGCTAATACCGGCGTAATAAAATTTGTAGGTATTAAACTTAAAACAAATAAAAACGTTATCATAAGACTTAATACCTTCTTATAGATTTTCAAAGCTTGTCCCTCCTTTTAAAGCATTTTATGCAATCGCTTACACATTCAAAAATAAATGGTGCAAACGTTTTTAGCATAAAACAATTTTACACCATTCAATATTTTATTTCAATATTTTTTTAATATTTTGTAACAATTATAAATACTACGATTTATCAACGTTTTTTTATGTATTTTTTATTTTTCGCTCACTGTTTAAAATCATACTCTCAAAACTGCCCTTTATATCGACAACTATGCTACCCCTAATTACATACCGCAAATTTCGATTTTTAATATTGTAATCACTATAACAATTACACTATTTCCACTGCTTTAAGCACTTATGTTTATAAAAAAAATGCTGTATAATAAATATTAGTTTTGTTATTACGGAGGAAATAAAAATGTTAGAAACTTTTGTTGTAGGATTGGGTGGATTTATCGGAGCTTCTGGAAGGTATTTAATTACAAAACTCTGTACTAAATTATTTGGAAGCTCCTTACCCTATGGAACTTTACTAGTAAATGTTACTGGTGGAATACTTATGGGATTAATTATGGAAATTAGTATATCTACTAATCTTATACCCCCAAATCTAAGATTATTTTTAACTACAGGAATATTAGGTGGTCTTACTACCTTCTCCACCTTTAGTTATGAAACTATATCTATGGTAAACAGCGGCAAGTACAGCTTAGCTCTGTTAAACGCAGGATTAAATCTTTTTTTAAGCCTTTTAGGAATTATTATTGGTAAGTACATAGTTCAAATAGCATAGGAAAAATAAAGGACCCATGCAGTCATTACACGGGTCCCTTCTTAATTTATATGTTCTTTTTATTTAGCTATTTGCTCTGTTTATACTTATCAATTAAATCTTGTATCTTAGGTGTACATCTTCTTCCTTTACACCCGCCTGAGCCAGCACCTGTGGCCTTTTGTACCTCTTCCACAGTAAGTGCTCCATTTTTAATAGCATTTTTTATTGTTGCTCTTGATATGCCCTTGCATAAACAAACCTTAGTTAACTTATCCATAATCTCCTGATTTGCATTATTCTCCATATTCTTCCCTCTCAATACATCTATTTCTACTAATATAATGGTTAAATATTTTCTAATTTATACCTAAGGCTTTTCTCCTGTCCTCAATAATTTTTTCAAGTTCATCTGCTGCCTTTATAGAATCTTCTTCAACTAATAAGCTTCCGCCAGTTAGATCTACTAAAGTTTCCTTTAGAGTTTTAGTAACAATTTCACTTCCATCAATAAATGGTGATATAGCAACATGTAATGGTAATCCCAAAGCAAGACCAAAAGATGCATCTGCTAATGCCTGCTCTTCTAACCATTGTGGAGCAGATAATACAAGAGGCAGCTTAGGAATATCCACCCCTAGTTCTGTAGCTATTTCAGATGCCACCATTTCAAGCCTTCCGATAGCAAGACATGGACCAAAGTTCAACACAGGCGGTATACCTAAAGACTTACATACAGTCTTTAAGTTTTCACCGGCTAATTCTGCTGCACTAGGTGACATTAATCCTACATTTTCAAGACCACCAGAGGAACAGCCTGCTGATAAGACTAGTATATCTCTTTTTATAAGTTCTTTTGTTAATTCCACTGTTGCCACATCGTGTCCGCCAGCTGAAAGATTAGAGCAGCCTACAACACCGGCAATACCTTTTATCTTACCTTCAGCTAAAAGCTTAATAATAGCCTGCCAGTTTCCACCTAAAAATTCTCTTAAGGAACCTTCACTTACTCCAGTTATTACATCATCATGACCGTGATCTGATGGTATATTTATACTAACAGAATCTCTTCTAGCTTTGAAGCTGTTTAGTGCTTCTTCTATAATTTTTCCACTTATTTCTTCAGATTCTTCTACACTAAAAGGAATATATTCTGCATTCTTCTTTTTTGCAACATCATCCATACACAGCATTTTTACTTTATACTCTTCTGCCACTTCTTCAAGTCCTGGTATAGTACAATTAAATTCTGACACAACTAAATCTATACCTCCTGTTGCTAATACTGCTTCACTAGTATAATTATTTCCCGCATGACCAGAAAATACTTCTGTATAATGTTCTCCTCTAAGCTGTAGATCCTGCCCAACGCAAGTACAGCCAACTAATCTAAACCCTTTAGCTCCTGCTTGTATCGCTTTATTTTTAACCTCTTCGCTTATAAGTACCTCTTGAAGATGCATAATATGTGAATGTTGATGACCTGTTATCATTATATTTATATAATCTGGGTCTATAACTTTAAACCCTACTTTTGCCTGCCTTATCTTAGGTTCGCCAAGCATAACATCGTTTAATAGGTTAGTTAACATCAAACCATAAATTCCTGTTGATATACCTAAATTTAAAGCATTTAATAACATATCTATAGGATCACTATTTAAATTAGTTGACGTCTTAACTAAAGCATCAAAAACTTCGGATTTTGCTCCTCCTGGTAGTATATTAAGCTTTTCCCAAACCCTATATCTTGGACTATATGCTAATTCCTTTACCAGTTCCATTTTTTCATATCTTGGTTTATATAAATCCTGAAGTACTTTGTCTGCCACTTTAACAGCTTTAGTATTAGTATTTTCTTCTAATATTTCAAAAGTATCAGCTAGCCTATTTAATGCTTCCTCACTTTTAATTGGTAATTTACCTTTTCCAAGACCAATATTTTTTAAATTTCTAGCTGTGTTTTCAACTATATGTAGATAACAAGCTGAGCCTGCTGCAACAGCACGAAGAAAGTTTCTGGCTACTATTGTATCTGCATCTGCACCACAGACACCTTTAGGTGAATTAGGTGTTATTTTACAGGGGCCATTAGAACAAAGCTTACAGCATACTCCTTGAGTTCCAAATTTACATTTTGATTTTTGTTGTTCCATTCTGTTAAAGGAAGTCTCAAGCTCACTCTTTGATTCTAAAAACTCACATAGCTTACAATCTGCTGATTTACATATTGACATATTACATCTCTCCTTTAATTGTATACCATTTAGGTATAGTTTTATATAAATATTTAGAGCACTCGCTCTAAATATGGTTACCAAGGTTCATTTTTAAGATCTTCAAAATTTACTTTTTCAAGCTCCCTAATTAAAGTGTTTTGTATGTTACACATAGCTTTATGTATAGCACAATATCCAATTTTGTTTGCATTACAGGCTTCTTTATCATAGATGCATCTATTTATGGCTATTGGTCCCTCGATTGCCTCCACTACGTCTTTTAAGGTTATGTCTCTTGCTTCCCTTGAAAGCTCATATCCACCATTTACTCCTCTGTAGGACTTTATAATATTAGCCTGTGATAATTTACCAAGAAGTTTTAATAAAAATCTTAAAGGAACATTGCCTTTTTCGGATATTGTTTTTGCATCAAGCTTGTTTTCCATTCCCCACTTTGCTAAAATTAATACTGCTCTAATTGCATAATCTGTTTCTTGCTTGATATTCATATTAACCTCTCTTGAATTGTATACTAATTTGGTATACAATTAGTGTACTCCCAAATTGGAAATTTGTCAATTTTCTATTTTGGGTCATTTAACAATGATTTTCGTTTAATAATCAGTGAATACTAAACTTAAATTGCTCTAACAACTTTTTTCGATAATCAAAAGCTTTGAAAAATTAAAGTTTTTCTTTTATAATACAACATATAGTGTTTTACTGATTAATATAATACTATATATTGATTAATAATTTGAATTTTGTACATAATGTTTAATGAAATAATTTTAAGAAGGATGGTTTTATATGGATTCTATTAAGAACTTATTTAAAAGGGTATACACTAAAGAACTGGATTTTGACAAAGAAAAGACTGTTTATGATCTATTCCAATGGAAAAAAGTTGATGTGTTTATGGAAGATTATAAGACAGGAAAAGTTCTTGTAGATATGAAAGATTTAGAGTTTCCAGAAGGTTATTCTCAAAATGCCTGCGATATTATAGCTTCAAAATACTTTAGAAAAGCTGGAGTACCAGGAGATTACGGATATGAAAACAGCATGAAGCTGGTGGCACATAGAATAATTAATTTTTGGTGTGAAGCATTAAAGGATGAAGGACTGATTGAAACTGATGAAGAAGCAGAAATTTTCTATGATGAAATGGTATTTGCATTTCTCAATCAAATGTATGCACCAAATTCTCCTCAATGGTTCAACACGGGTCTTGCTTTATCCTATGGTATAAAAGGTAATAAGCAGGGAAATTATTACTACGACGAGAAAATAGGTAAGGTGGTAGAAAGTTCAGACACCTATACCAGAACTCAAGCTTCTGCTTGTTTTATTATTTCTATAGAAGATAAACTTTTGGGCAAGCATTCTATCTCTGAACAATATGTAACAGAGACAAAATTATTTAAAGGCGGTTCTGGAACAGGTACTAATTATGGTCCTATAAGAGCCAAGGGAGAGAAATTATCTGGCGGAGGAGTATCCTCAGGACTTATGAGCTTTTTGAGAGGATTAGATAGAAATGCAGGGGCTATAAAGTCTGGAGGAACCACAAGACGTGCTGCTAAGATGGTATGTCTTGATGTAGATCATCCTGAAATAATGGATTTTATAACCTGGAAGGCAAAAGAAGAAGACAAGGTTAGAGCTTTGGGTAAGATGGGCTATGATACCAGTTTTGAAGGAGAGGCTTACGAAACAGTTTCGGGACAAAATGGTAATAACTCTGTTATGCTTTCAGATGAATTTATGAATAAGGTTTCAAATTTAGATATTAATCCAGATGCGACCTTAGATTTAAATGGAAGAGTTGATAAATCAGCTGATTCCACTATAAAGGTAAGGGAACTATGGGATTCCTTTAATGAAGCTGCCTGGAAGTGTGCAGACCCGGCTCCACTATTTAAGGATAGATTTAATGCATGGCATACATGTCCTGCTGGTGAGGATGGTCTATATAATGCTCCTCACAATAGAATTAATTCTACAAATCCTTGTGGTGAATATGCCTTTTTAGATGATACTTCTTGTAACTTAGCTTCTATTAATATATATAAATTTTATAACAATAAAACTAAGAAATTTGATATAGATGGCTACACTCATATTGTGGGCTTGGTTCAATTAGCATTGGAAGCCTCTATCAATTGGGGGCAATTTCCTACAGAAGATGTGGCAAGAAGAACTCATCTTTTTAGGACTACTGGACTTGGTATAGCAAATATAGCTTCATTGTTTATGGTTATGGGATATCCTTATGATTCCCAGCAAGCTAGAAGCTTAGGAGCCTCCTTAATTGGAATACTTACTGGACACTCTTATTATGTTTCTTCTCTGATGGCAGCCAAGATAGGTGCTTTTGAAAAATATGAGCCTAACAGCGAATATATGAATAGGGTTATAAGGAATCATGCCAGAGTTGCAGATGCATTAAAGGATAATTACGAAGAATTAAATTATGAACCAGTTAAAGTAGATCATACTATATTGATTAACGAAAACCTTGAAGCTATAAGTAATCAATTAAAGGAAAGCTGGATCAAAGCAATTAACCATGGTGAAGAATTTGGTTATAGAAATGCTCAAGTTTCAGTTATTGCACCAACAGGAACTATTTCCTTTGCCATGGACTGCGGAGCGACTTCCATAGAGCCATTTTTTAGTCATGTAATCTATAAAAAGCTTTCCGGCGGCGGCTATATGACTATAATTAATCCAGTAATAAAGGATTCTCTTATTAATTTAGGTTATAGTACCGAAGAAATAAACGATATTATGGATTACGTACTTGAAAAAGAAACTGTTGAAAATAACGGCTATAAATATGAAAAGATATTAGACGGGAAACTTGAAGGTGCTCCTCATCTGAAGGAAGAACATTTAAGCATATTCGATACAGCAGTTAAATGCGGCAGCGGAGAAAGATTTATTCAGCCTATGGGACACGTATTAATGGTAGCAGCTATAGTACCTCTTATTTCAGGGTCCATATCAAAGACTGTTAATCTTCCAAAGACTGCAACCGTAGAGGATTTTAAAAATGTAGTATTATCCTCTTGGAAGCTGGGTATAAAAGGAATAACCTTGTATAGAGATGGATCAAAGGCAAGTCAGCCGTTAAATACTAGTCTTGAAAATATGGATGGAGTAAAGCTTGAAGACTTAACCTACGCTCAGCTAATAACTAAACTTAAAAAGCTTCAAGTTAAACCACATACAACAACAAGACAAAAACCAATAGGCATAAGACGAGGCACTACTCATCCTGCTCAAATAGCAGATGTTAAAATATATACAACAGTAAATAGACGCGATAATGGCGAAATCTCTGAGATATACATTACTACAGATAGAGAAGGTACAATAATAACTGGACTATTAAATTCCTTATCAAAATCTATATCAGTTATGCTGCAGTACCATGTACCGCCTCAAGATATATCCAGAATGCTTAGAGGCCAAAAATATGAACCTTATGGTTTTGTTCAGAAACATCCATATATTAAGTCTGTATCTTCAATCTCAGACCTTATCAGTAAGGTAATAGATATTGAGCTTGGCGATTTCTCTAGATGCCAGGTTAAACCTGAGGCTTATGAAACCTATAGCAACAAAGCTGATGATAAAGCTTATGACATTGCTCATAATATTGCTCATAATAAGGAAGATGGCGAAAGAGTTTATGATAGTACCTGCACAACCTGCTCATCAACCAGAATGATGAGGAACGGTACCTGCATGGTATGTATGGACTGCGGTTCTACTACTGGCTGCAGCTAATGCAGTTGAAGCTTAGGAATCACTAAGAAAAGTATATTTATTAACTTTATTAAAAAAAGAAATCACTATTGAATCATTTGTAAATAGTGATTTCTTTTTCATCTTTTTTATATGCATATATGAATTACTGTTCCAAACAACATTTTAAGCTCTTGTATATTATCTGTATATCACATAGTTATTTCTGATTGAAATACAATCACAGCGCTCCCAGAAACCTTAACTTCAATTGGTTCGTTATCTTCTATTTTTACCTCAACTTCAATAGTGCCTGCTCGATTTATAGCTTCACCCTGCTTAGCTTTGAATTTCAACAAAGAATTATGGTGTTTAACAAGTAACAAGGTTATGGTGGACTAGATATGCACCTAAAGGTCCATTAGCATTACCAGTTACAGGGTCTTCATTTAATCCTCCAACTGCTTTCGATGTGGCTTTCAACTTTTTAGAAATACTTACATCTTTCTTTTTAGTGTTTACCAACTAGAACTATGTTTGACCAATCTCCTAATGGAAAAGACCCTTTATTGCCCGATAAATAGCGTCTGCCCAATCATGAGCATATCGCTTGTCAGGTTGTTCAGAGCCATTATTGCATAAACAGTGGTGTTAAACCTCTGCGCAAGTAACCAAAGTGTATCGCCCGGCATGACGGTATAGGTAATAGCCGTACTGGGAATCCGTAACACCTGGCCGATCATGAGCACATCGCTTGTCAGGTTGTTCATAGCCCTTATTGCATCAACTGAGGTGTTAAACCTCTGCGCAAGTAACCAAAGCGTATCGCCCGGCATGACGACGTATTCAATCACTCCGGTTTCCGGTGGGGGAACATTAACCTTAATACCCCAATAAGTATCATATAGCGCAGACCAGGTAGGCGGACCTACGATACCGTTGGGAGCCAGGCCCATCATCTGCTGAAACGCTATCACAGCCTGAGCAGTTTGGCTTCCAAAAATACCATCCTGAGCCAATTCAGGGATAGTTGTGTAAAACTCACTGATAAAACTTATGATATATTGCAGAATAATCACATCCACTCCGCTGGAACCCACCCTAAGAATTGAATTGGGTGGAACCGTTCCTATCCCTAAAGCCGTACCCTCGCTATCCAGACTTGCCAGCTTTGCTACGGCGACGTAAATAAAAGAGATCTTATTCCACGTCTCTCTTCCAACGATGCCGTCGGCAGTAAGATTAAATATCATTTGGAACTCCGATACCGCCTCCTGTGTACTGCTACCAAACACACCGGGATCATCTGTTATATGCAGAATAGCGGGATAGTTTCCCCTGATTCTGTTCAAATAGGTTTGAATGACTTGCACGTGCAGCCCCGTACTTCCTAATCGCAATGTTGTACCAGGGTATGCTACAACGATACCAGTAATGATATTGGTTTGTGAAATTTCAATATCACTTGGATAGTAGTAACTCAGTATCTGCATCGTCGACATGCCCTGGTTGGCTAAGGTTACCGTTCCCCATTGGGACAGCCCCGCGCAGGTAACGGTCGTACCATTGCAGAAGGCCGTAAAGAATGGTGCAATCTGTCCTTGCCTGCGAATGTATTGGTTAAAAACCTTATCCACGATTTGGCTAATGGATTCATAAATGGTTCGCCCATATACGAAATACTGGTCGTAAGCGGTACTATTTGTGATGTCAAAATTATATCCCCTACTTCTGTACCATTGTGTAAATACCCTGTTTAGGGCAAATGTGATGATGGCATAAATATTTGCCTCCAACGACGTCTGCGGCCAGGTAGGATAAATTTCACTGCTGGCAACATTTTTGACATAATCGGGGAAAGATACTTGTACATTCGATGCTGACGAATCAGGCGTTCCAAGGTGTACGGTGATCGGATTTGGAATGATGACCTGGCGAAATACACGCGGTCCGATAAGCGATCCTGCCTGATTCCGGGGTTCTGTCATTGCAACAGCATGTCTTCCAAAGAAGATCTCCTGCCTGAGCGGAATTATCTGACTTGCCAGCATCGGAGTCAATGCCACAGGCTGAATCGCGTTCTCACCGTCAAAAATTTGTACATCAGCAATATATAAGCTGTTAAACCCTTCAGCCTCCGCCTCCAAACTGTATTCAGAATATGGTTTGCCTAAATAGCTTGGATCCAACGACAACCCACGGTCTACAGCTTCTAAGGTAATCTGTTTGGTTTCACCGCTCTCATCCGTGGTCATATCATAAAGCACCGTACCTTCGTGGTTCCTAATTCTCACCCGTACACCGTTTAAAGGTAACGCATCCTCGGCGGTGCGAGCTTGTATTATTAAATTACCTGTACCCATTCTTAACCTTTCCTCCTCTTACAACACTATACTAATTGAGACGAGCTATGTTTTGTATGGTCTTATATGGTACTATTTGCTTTTCTACAATTCATCTTATTCGCCGTTGGGTTAAGATATGTTTATATTTGAGTCTACTAAAATGAATTTTTGTAGGCTTAAGTATTTCGCTCAGGTTTCTTGTCTTAAACCGACCCCTGAAAATCGATGAAAAAAAGTCTACGTCATTTATGGTATGGTTCACCGTAAAAATAGCAAAGAATAACCTTTTTTCTTTTCTAAGAATATCTAATATATGCGCGCTTGCTCCCAGCAGTTCTGGTCTTTCGCAGGTGGAAAAATGATAATTGAGAAAGAGTTGAAAGGTATGGTCTGTTCTTTACTAGGTTTATAACAAATAAGAAATTTTGTGTTATAATCATATTAATTAACTCTGCAATAATCATGATAAATAAGGATCGAATAAAGAGGGAATGTATCACTTCTTCTTTAATAAGGAGGCTATAACTAATGGTGAAATTTTGCGAAATGGATTCAAAAGCCCTGCGGAAATATAGAGAGGAGCTTTTAAAAAGATATGAAGACTTCAAAGGTCAGAAGCTTAAGTACGATATGTCACGGGGAAAGCCCTGCCCAGAACAGCTGGATTTATCCATTGATATGCTGGATATTACAGACTATAAGGGCTTGGACGGTACAGACTGCAGAAATTATGGAGGACTTGACGGTATTCCTGAGGCAAAACAGCTTTTTGCAGAGCTCTTAGGGGCTGAGAAGGACGAGGTTATTGTTGGCGGAAACTCTTCGATTAACATGATATATGATACTATAGCACGTGCAATGTCCTTCGGTGTGGCAGGCAGTGAAGCGCCATGGGGAAGGCTTCCTAAGATTAAGTTTCTGTGTCCAAGTCCTGGATATGACCGCCATTTTGCTATATGCGAGCTTTTCGGAATTGAAATGATTGTTGTGGATATGAAGTCTGCTGGTCCCGATATAGATGCTATTGAAAGGCTTGCTGGAGAAGATGAAGCTGTAAAGGGAATTTTATGTGTTCCAAAATACAGCAATCCCGATGGAATCACCTATTCAGAAGAAATTGTAGACAGGCTTGCTGGGATGAAAACCAAGGCTAAGGATTTCAGAATCTTCTGGGATAATGCCTATGCCGTACACCATCTTTTCGGCAAAGGTGACAGCCTTAAGAATATACTGAAGGCTTGCAAAGAGGCTGGAAATGAGGATAGAGTATTTGTATACACCTCAACTTCTAAGATAAGCTTCCCTGGAGCAGGAATAGCTGCCATGGCTGCCAGTAAATCAAATATAAGCAGAATTAAAGAACAGCTTTCAATTCAGATGATAGGGCCCGATAAAATGAATCAACTTCGCCACGTTCGCTACTTTAAAAACTTAAAAAATATTGAAGAACATATGAAAAAGCATGCAGATATCATGCAGCCTAAATTTTTAGCTGCTTTAGATATACTTAGTGCTGAGCTTGGTGGCAGGGAAATTGCATGGTGGAACAAACCTAACGGAGGGTATTTTATTAGCATCAATACTCTTGACGGATGTGCAAAAAAGGTTGTTGCCATGGCTGCTGCTGCAGGTGTAGTAATGACACCCGCTGGTGCCACCTTCCCCTACGGCAAGGATCCAAGGGATAGAAATATTCGCATTGCTCCTACCTTCCCATCCCTCGATGAACTTAAGGAGGCAATTGAAATATTCTGTATATGTGTGCAGATAGAAAGTATTAATAAGCTTTTATTGGAGAAGTAAGAGAAAAGCTTCAAGGTAAATCACATATAAAAACAAGAAAGAAATAATCGACATAAGACGAGGCACTACTCATCCTGCTCATATAGCTGATGTTAAGATAGAAGGCTTAGATGGCAGAATATGAACCTTATGCTTTTGTTCAAAATGTAGCTAATACAGTTGAAGCTTTGGAATTATTAGGTTGAGTACATTTATTAACTTTATTTATAAAAGAATATTTACTATATAATGAAAAAAGAAATCACTATTGAATCATTTGTAAATAGTGATTTCTTTTTGCCTTAATATAATTGTTTAGAATAAACATCGAATTTTGTTATATACTCATGAGTTGCAGTACTTTTTGAAACAACTTCAAATACAATACTTGGAGCTGATATAAAACTTTCACCTTGTCTAGTAGATTTTTCACCCTTATTAATATCTATTGCAGCCATAGTTAATCGCCTGCGACGAATAAATTGGGACAATAGAATTTGAGCTAATAAAGAAAATTTTCACGGAAATTCCCATCCCTAGCAGTTCATGATCATTGCATTAGGTGTATTTTAATGCAATGAAGATTATGTAAATAATCTGTACTAGAAATTACTATTTACCTTATACTTAAAAGTTTGATTATCATTTATTTGAAGTTTTTCATTTTTACGATAATTGATACTTAATAACTAACTCATAAATTACCTTATACTTTTCAGTAAGCTGAAATTTATCAAGTTTTTCATCTCCAAAAAATAATCCTCCACTATTTTTTAGAAATTGGTAATCCTCTTCTATCAGTTTTAGTACCCTATTTACTTTCTTTATTGTACTTTTTGTACAACTTTGTCCACCTACATCATCACCTATATCCAATACATAAGATCTAAAAGCTTCTCTTTTATATAGTTCTTCTAATTTACTAATTGAACTTACACCTTCCTCCCACGACAATATTATTTTGAGTAACCATTCGATAACGTTTTGACTGCCATTGTTTTTCTTGATATATTCTAGCTTCTTTTTGTAAATAGTAAGAGCTACTTCCTTCTCTTCCTTATAAGCATTAATCATCGTTTCTTTATTGGTCTCTGATTCTAACTCCATAAGGTACTGCATAAAGAATCTTGATTCAAATCTCTCAACCATATGAAATAATGGGTTTTCCAAACCGTCAGAATTAAACTGGGTTAATACATCAAATGGATATGCATATCCAAAATCAAAAAGCATAATATGATTTCCTATGTATAGTAAATTTCCACTACATAAATCCCATTCAAATATCCCATTAAACTCCATGTTGAGTAACGTACTAAAAAGGCTTTCATATTTTTTATAGTTCCATTCAACTATATGTTTACCTTCAATCCAAGGCGAAAGTATAATGCCCTTTTTAAAACTTGCATATAGTGTATCTACTATCCCGCTAAAGCCTTCACTGTTCTTCAATTTTAGATGATGAAAATCTTGTCTACGCTGAACTTCATTTAAAAATGACGTTTGTCCATCAATATTTTGTACAAGTATCTTGTCTCTTTTTTTCTTTAAATTATAGAATTTATGATTAATCTTTAATTTATAGACCTGAGCTGTTAGACCACTATTGAATACTTTGACAACATAGTCAGAAGTTTCATCTATTTGTTGAAGTTCCTTTGCACTTAAAGGAAATCCTTCTAAACTGCCAACCTCAAGCTCACTTTCTGAACAAATAAAACTTAATTGATTTTTTCTTCTTTCATCTGAAAAGCTCATTTTCCTCTCTCCTTCAATAATGAATTAAATATGTTGGTTTAAAATTACAACTCAACTGGCCACTTTCTTTAGTTTCTTATCCTTTAAGTTTAAAATCCCATATTATGCCAGTTCATAACTATTTTTTTCAAGTGGATATTTCAATCTTTAGAGAAATACTTCTGATATTCGTTTTCAACTAATTCACATGAAAGTTTCCGGTTGAAAAGTTCTGTGCTATTAATTGTTAGTCCAGCAACTATTGTAGCAATTTGTAAAGACTTTTTGATGGAATATCCGTTAATAGCACCATATAATAAACCAGCAAAAAAGCTGTCTCCTGCACCATTTGTATCAACCATCTTGTACTCTTTAATGATAGGAGTTTCTATGAATTCTCCTTTGTCTGTTTGTGCGATTGAGCCCTCTGAACCATTGGTTATAACAGCTAACCTTTTCCCTTTTTCAATCGTATTTTTAAGTACGTTATATTGATCTTTTAATTTTATTCCACTCATGGTCACATGAGTACTTACTTCAAAAAAATCATTAAAATATGCATTATCCACTTCATAGTCTCCGAGATCGCACCAGATAGTTTTATGGTGTTTTTTTATAATAGGGATGACTTTTCTACAATAATTATTCACATTTAACGCAATATAATCCTGTTTCTTAATCACCTGTTCTAATCTATCAAGATCAATTTTCGGATTAAAACTTGGTTCTATGATATGAATTGGATGTCTATTGCCTTGCTTATCCATAATATTGATATGGGTATTTGTACCTGCAGGATCAATATCTTTAATAAAGTTCAAATTTTCTTTTTTTAAATAATTCTCGATAAATTCCCCTGGCTGATCTGCTCCAAATACAGTATGCAATGTGGTTTCAATACCAAGTCTATTAAGATTTAATGATTTACCAGGGTCCATACATCCAACAACCTTAATTCTCCATAAAGCTTCCTTATTCAAATTAGATAATCATCTAATTTAAACATACACCTATTTTAAATTGAAGTCAACACTATCTACATTATTTATTGGTGTATAAGTTAAGTTTCGCTGCACAAGCCCTATAAAACCCTACAATATCAATTATCTTCAAACTTAACTCCTTCTTTCTTTTATTTCACGATATTAGATAACCTTCTAATTTACATTGAAGTATTTATAATATCAACTAATAATATTAATTTGAAAATCAACTTAACCTTGGAATTTCTCTACACACTCTTTGCAATTGGAACTGGAGATTATTTTTATGATATGGTTCTCAGTAACTATTCTAAATGAGGTTTTTACATTATATTCTTGTGTATATATTCTGCATAAATATGGTATAATTCTAAAATAATATTTTAAAATTCGTAGTAGGATGGCTACGGAGGTTTTTAACGTTTTATCCTCCTGGAATATTAGTGAACTATTTCACCATAGCTAAGGGGGGGGGATTGGATATGCTAGAATTAATGATAAAAAGTATTACTACTATCTATATTATTAGATTAGTCTTAAAACATAATCTTTTTATTTCTAAATTAATTATCAAGATTAAATTTCTTGGTATCCATATAGAACTTAATAGCAAAAAGAAAAAGCACCCATCCGACCAAGAATAGTGCTTTAATCTCTTAAATTAAATTGTTAAATTCATCCAATAGCCCTGAAACAAAATAAATGTTCTAAGGATTGCTCACCCTTATATTTTCCCTTCTATAAATCACCAACTAACCTGCAATTATCACAACGATAATCAATGAAAGATTTATTTTCACTGTCAAGTTTACATGGCCCCCCACATTTAGGACAAGTAGATTTGTGTGGTGAATAATATTTAAATAAGTAGTAATAGAATGGCTTTCCAAGAGCCTTTTCAAAAGCTTCACACAACTCTTTGCCTAGTTTATACAAATCATTTGTTGGCTTTGAAATTCGTTGATATGCAAACCGCTCTCCGATTCCTGCCATAAATAGCTCATCACAAGCATTATATGCCCTCTGCCAGCTTAAAACTGACCAATACTCATCCTCTTCTAATATCTTCGGCAGTTTATATAATGGTACTGTACGCCCACAGTCACCACATACCACTGGCGACTCATTGATTGTATAGTCAGAATATAACATATACCAGCTTGGTGACTGACAGGTGCAGGCCTCCATATAGTCCTTTGATTTTCCTAAAAGCTTGATTTTCGGTTTTGTTCTTGAAATCCTTAATAATTTTTCATAGTTCTCTTTCACATACTTATTTGCATAATTCATGCTAAAGGAATTCTCTTCAGGCGCTAAAGCATAAGTTATATACTTATCTCCTTCAAATATGGTGTTGCAATCATTGGGAAGAATTTGACCATTCTTAATTAATGTTCCGAAATATAAATCCTGCTCTTCTTCAAACTTTTTATAGTTTTCTTCACTCTGCCTTTCATCTGGAAAGGTTGTGATAGTAAATAAAAACATTTTTAACCTCCAAATTCAATATACTTTACATACTTAAATCATAACTATTAATTACACATATATCTAGCATTATCCTGCAAATCTTGTAATAAAAAAGAAATCACTATTGACTCCTGTGTAAATAGTGATTTCTTTTGCCTTAATTTATAATACGGTATTTATTCTTTTATTCTTTTCTTAGAATGTCTAGGGTATGTGCGCTTGCTCCCAGAAGCTCTGGTCTTTCACAGGTGGAAAAATGATAATTAATGAAAAGCTGAAAGGTATCATCATCCATAGCATTTATAATAGGTCTCATATAATTAGCTGGTCCATCTGCTGCAATTATTTTTACCCTTTGTATTCCAGCTTCCTCATTTATTTTATTAATATCTTCAAGCCTTACATAATCATATAAATCTTCTGGTTCCGATATAACATGAAAATCCTTAGTAAGCTTCCCATTAGCAATACTTTCACGAATATTGTTTTCTTTAAATCCATAGGTTAATACGCTATATTCATTCATGCAGTATGCTACTAGTATAACACCACCAGGCTTAGTTACTCTTTTTGCCTCCTGCAGCGCTTTTACTTTGTCCTCAAATTTATATAAATGATACATTGGTCCAAAGATTAACGTCATATCAAAAGTATTTTCTGAAAATCTTGATAAATCTAAGGCTGTTCCCTGCATTGCTTTTACTGAACTTCCTTTAGACTTTAAAATTCCTAGATTATGCTTCACAAGTTCTATTGCAGTGACATCATAGCCTTCGTTAGCTAATTGTACAGAATATCTGCCTGTCCCAGCACCCACATCTAAAATTTTTGCATTTTCATTATTTTCTAGGAACTCATGAATATACTTCAAGGAAGTGATGTATTCAACTTGTCCATATCTTCTGGTTAATCTTTTGTCCTCACAAAATTTATTATAGTATTTTTCCAAATGCATTGTCATCTCTTTTATTCCTCTTCCGTTAGTATATTAAAAATCACTACTTGTACACTTTAACCCAAATAGTGTTTACTTTAGAAAGCTAATCAACACTTTGTTTGCTTGTTATTCTAACAAATATTATACTACATATTACGGCTAAAATATCAATTTTCTTTATAGGAATTATCATCTGTTTTGATAAATTTATCCGATGACTACCACCCGTAATACCCACCCTTCTACAAGCGGGGGTTAAGGGTTGAAGGCTCTATTAAAGAATAATGTTCAAAATTGATTATTTGTCGTAAAATAGGTTATATAAATAGTTACGAAGGTAATGTTTTGCCAAGTATAGAGTCAATTAAAAAAGATATACAGGCTTTAGGAACAGCAGGAAAGGAGAAAATATAATGAATAAAAATTATATTTATATACAAAAGGCTCAAAAAGAAGAATATGATAAACTACGAAAGATTTTTTTAACCTCAAGACAAGAACATTTCAATTGGATGGAGTATGATAGCATAAAATTAGAGGATTTTGATAGTAGTACCGAGGGAGAATTAATATTTACAGCAAAAATAATCAATGAGATTGCAGGGTTTGTTTCAATTTGGGAACAAGATAAATTTATTCACAATTTATTTGTTTCCTCAAATTTTAAAAGGTGTGGAGTAGGAAAAGCATTGATAAATAAGGCTGTAAAGATAGTGGGATTACCCTTAACATTGAAATGCGTAATGGCAAATAAAAGTGCTTTGAATTTTTATTTATCTCAAGGATGGACAATCGAGGAGGAAGTTACAGAAAGGGAACCTTATTATTTAATGAAATATGAGGGTATAAATATAGATTTAATAAGGCAGGAAAATTATAAGCCAACCTTTTGGTCTGGAGGCATGGCTACAGAATTGACAACATATCCGTTAAATTCTGATTATGCCAGCAGAAACTTTTTATGGAGATTGGGCGTTGCTAAAATTGATATACCAGAATCTACTTTTAGTAGTCTGCCAGAGGTCTCCCGTAAATTCATGGTTATAGAAGGACAAATAACTCTCCACCATGAAAATAAATACGAGAAACTACTTAATCCCTTTGAGCAAGATCACTTTATGGGGGATTGGAATACTAAGACCTATGGTAAAGCTACTGTTTTTAATTTAATGACAAGGGAAAATTATAATGGTGACTTACTTCATCTTAATATTAGTCCTGGCAAACAGCTTAAATTTGAATATAAAACTCCATTAAATAAAGATTTAGCAGCAATTTGTTTTTATACTGTAAATGGTGGATTTAACTGTACCATAAATAACAAAGTTTTTGAAACTGTTAAAGATGACTTAATTGTAATAAACTACGCAGATTCAGGCTTAACTCATGAATTTATGCTTTGTAATAATACCTCAGAGATTACTAATATAATTGTAAGCATAATTTACCGTAATTAGCTTATTACACTCTAGTTTACTTTTGCATAAACCTATCCTTTTGCTATATTTGTTGGCTTCGTTACATATATTTTAGGCATTGCTCAAGTAATTTCCAAATGAATTAGTCCCGGAGCTTGTAGAATTCATTCTAATATTTTGCTGAGCAGCCTCTAATGCATCAGATTATTGGCCTAAATAGCAAACTTAACAGCTCTATAGTGAGCTGAATTGACCACAGCTTCTATTCCATTAATAGAGGCTGGTGGTAATACCAACTATACATTGCTAGCGTTATTTGTATAACTTCAGCGTCTCCCACTATATTGAATAACGGATTGCTATAACTTTCTTGCTTTGATTACAAATGTTACAGGAAGCATTTTGGCTTTTTTAGCATAGTCACTCTCCTTATATAATTGAATAATATCATCGTCAGATTCTTCAATCATTTCGTCAATGATAAATCCTGCTTTTGATAATGCATTGATATAGGTTGATAGTTTGCGATCCGATAAAGATATTGATCCTCCCTCAAGAGATACAGAGTACCAAAATTCATCAAAATAACTTTTTTTAAAGATAAGCAAATCATTTTCCATAGCAACGCATTTATGTATTGGGTGAGACCAACTGAAAATAAATATACCATCTTTTTTTATGTAAGAAGCAATCCTACAAAAAGTACTTTCAAGTTCAGTAGTCCAACCTACACCGTAAATCGAATACACATAGTCAAAATAATCTATAGGTATTCCACAGTCT
Source organism: Bacillota bacterium (assembly GCA_030706015.1). Lineage (GTDB taxonomy): Bacteria > Bacillota > Clostridia > Clostridiales > Clostridiaceae > JAUZPI01. The sequence goes on along the minus strand of JAUZPI010000008.1, from coordinate 924 downwards.
TCTTCCATTGGTGAACAAATCAATTTTGCAGAAAAACCATGCGATGATAAATATTCCCTAGCTTTTTCTATTTGCTTTTCTGAAATATCTATTCCCCATAGTTCAGAAGCTTTGCGGTCTCCATGATACTTTAGAGAATGCCCGGTGCCGCAGCCTATTTCTAACAACTTTTTCCCTGATACATCGCCAAAAAGATGGCATTTTTCCTCAGAAATAAATGATCCGTACTTAGGAAGTGCAGTTGTACCTATAACCTCGTTTCCTTTAGTATCCCAAAAAGAACTGTTAATTTCATGAATGTTGTTCTTGTCCATATCAACCGAAATGGCATAACCAACTTCCCCAGCACCTATAATGTTAGTTCTGTGATTAGGATTCTTTTTCATACCTTTTCCCTCCATTAATATCAGTTTAAAGGTCAGGCGTGGAAATGTTTTTATAGCCATCCCTTCGTCTCGAGCTAAAGATGGCGCTATTCCGTGAAACTAATTCCCCCTGCCAAGAGTACTAAGCCGCAGTTCATAAAAATACTGTACAATTGGATGCTTCAACTTCATTTTCTCAGCCATATTTAAAAGTCGCTTTTTTCCCACTCGTCTGTCTACCAAGGCCAAGACATTTAATAATATATCCTTACTCTCTAGACCTTCCTCTATAGAAATAGTTAAAAATCTACTTGCTACAGCATCAAAATTTGATTTACTTAGTGCAGACTGTGCAGATAGCATTTCCTTAGCATATTCTGATATTTTTCTATTTCTTGCAATTACTTTTAACCTATCCTCTGGAACTGTCCCCTTGGTATCTTTTCTCACCGTTTCGATATCCTCACTGCTGATAGGAATTTGAATATTCGGATCATTCTTTATTTCCTGCTCTGTCTGATACCATCTGATTAAGGTGCTTGTATCACTCATATTGAAT
>JAUZPI010000079.1 GCA_030706015.1 Bacillota bacterium | reverse complement strand
CGAGATATAAAACACAATATGACACTTCAGCAGAAGATGCATATCAAAAGTTTATAAATGCAGCTCATGCTAAAGGAATGAAAGTTATTCAAGACGTAGTATTTAACCATTCTTCAAACTTTGGAGAAGAAAATATCTATCCTTTATTTACAAGAAATGCTCCAACGGGACTAAATGATACAGCAAGCATTGGTCTAACAAAGATAAACAATGGTAAATTACCAGCTGATTATGATACTCAAACACCATCAGTTCAGTATAGTGATAGAATAAATGCTATGAAAACCGATGCAATTGATACTAACCATATATATCACCATGAACAATCTTTATCATGGGAATCATATACTGTTCAAACAGGACAGATCGCAGGAGATTGCGTAGACTTAAATACAGAAAATCCAACAGTTTCAAACTACCTAGTTGATTCTTATAAGAAATATATTGGTATGGGAGTAGATGCTTTCAGAGTAGATACTGCAAAGCATGTTTCTAGATTAACCTTTAACAATGAATTCGTACCAAAGCTTAAGGCTGCTGGTGGAGATGACTTCTACATGTTTGGTGAAGTTTGTACTAGAGTAAGAGAAGTATGGAACAAAGGTATACCTGCAATATCAGCACCTTTCTATACTTGGAAAGAATCAAAGAGCTATCCATGGGGAGATAGAGTAACTAATGAAGCAAGTACACTGGCAGATTACAATGATAATTCAAGTGTAGTAAACCAGCCAACAAGTACAAATGCATTACTAAATGGAAATACTTATCACACACCTGATTATTCAATGAAATCAGGACTTGACGTTATCGACTTCCCAATGCATTGGAACTTTGCAAATGCTAGAGATGCATTTAGTGTTGCAGTAAATAATGACAATGTATATAATGATGCAACCTGGAACGTAACATATGTAGATTCTCATGACTATGCTCCAGACGGTGCTCCTGAAAATGAAAGATTCTCATTAGGACAAGATGTATGGGCTGAAAATTTAAGTTTATTGTTCACTTTCAGAGGCATACCATGCATATTGTATGGAAGCGAAATTGAATTCCAAAAAGGACAACCAATTGATGTAGGTCCAAATGCTCCATTAAGCACAACTGGTAGAGCATACTTTGGAGATAATATACAAGGAAGTGTAACTACAACTGACTTCGGAGTATATTCAGGTGCTACTGGTACATTAGCTAACAGCTTAAACTACCCATTAGCACAACATATAATCAGATTAAACAGAATCAGAAGAGCTATTCCAGCATTACAAAAAGGTGAATATTCAGTTCAAGATATCAGTGGAGATGGAATGGCTTACAAGAGAAGATATACTGATTCTTCAAAAGGTATAGACAGTTTTGCATTAATTACAGTATCAGGAAGTGCTACATTCGCAAATATTCCTAATGGTAAATATGTTGATGCAGTAACTGGAACAGTAATCAATGTAACAAATGGTACTTTAACTGCAACTTGCAGTGGAAAAGGAAACTTAAGAGTATTCGTTCTTGATCAAGCAGGAAATCCTGCACCAGGAAAGATCGGAAGCGATACTAAGTACTTATACTAATCCTATTAAAGTTTAATCTATGTATAAGTATAGGTATTAAATATCTAAATCCTCACATAAAAGCTAAATAAAAAGTCAGTGCTTATTATCAAAACATGATAATAAGTATCTGACTTTTATCGTTATCAATATGAAGTATAATGGGAGGCATATTATGAGAAAAAACTTACTTAGGAAGTTAACAACTTTCGCGGCAATTTTAGTTGTTTTTATTACCTGCATAGTCAGTGGCCAGGTAACCTATCACCAAAACCTTGCTTCTGACACTGGTGTAGTAGTACATTTCTACAAGCCATCAGGCTGGAGCAGTGCGAACATTTATTATTATGGAGATGGCATTTCACGAGCAGATTGGCCTGGAACATCAATGTCATTGGAAAGTAGTGATTGGTATCAAGCGGTTATTCCAACTAATGCAAAAGTATTATTTAACGACGGAGGAAACAATCAGATACCAGGAGCTGAACAAGAAGGAATAACTATTAGCCAGGAAAGCTGGTATAAAGATGGAAACTTAACTGCTTATAATCCAGATGTGCTAAAGACAATAAACATATATGCAGAAAAACCTGACAGCTGGAGTGGAATGTGGATATGGTATGATAGTGATTTATCTACATCAGCTTGGGATACAACCGAATTACAATCTTCACCTGGAGACATGATCAACTATAGAACCGGATGGTATAAAAAAACTATAAACAATACTAATAAAGTTCAATTTTTATTTAATGCTGGAACTTGGGATAACAAATTACAAAACAATGACTCAGATTTTGTAACAACTCAGGATGTATGGATTAAGAAGGATGGAACAATTTCTTATACGGATCCTGTGACAACGCCGACCCCGCAAACAACACCAACACCACCGCCAATTTTAGATAATGATGTAGTTTCAATTAAATCACCATCAGGGAAACTTGATTATGTATACAATGGAGGTACATTTAAAATTATTTATAATGCTGCTGGTAGAGTATTGCAAAATTCTTCAACAGTAACAATGCATTGGGGATATGATAGTTGGAGAGGTGTAACAGATACGGTTATGACTTCATCAGGAAATAATACATGGACAGCTACAATAACTATACCAGTTCAGGCAGGCGTTGGTATAGTTGTATGTTTTACAGATGGATCAAATTGGGACAATAATAGCTCTGGAAACTGGAATATTCCGTTAACATTAGTCGGTGACCCAACACCAGAGCCAACACCAATACCCACAGTAACACCAACAATATAGCCAACATCAAATATAAAGGTATATTATAAACAGAGTTCTTAGTGTCAAGGACACTTATTAACAGAGTTCTTAGTGTCAAGGACACTTAGAAATCGTTATCCTTTAGGAGAAATCGTTATTCAGACGTAGCAGCCGTTATATCCCGCTTATAGAAGCGGGATATAACGGCTGGTGGTCATCGGATAAATCTTTTAGTAAGCGCTACTAAGTATTTATACCAAATTTTTTTATAACTTAACTTTTTTGAAAAATTTCAACTACATTTAATATTATAATGTAATGTAAAAAAACTTATGAAAGAAGTCTGTGCTTATTATCAAAAATGATAGTAAGCATATGGCTTTTCTCGTTAGCAGTATGAAGTATACTATAAATTTAAATAAAAGATATCTAAAGGATGAATAACCGTAGGCGTTTTTAAGTGAAAAAAACACGAAAAATGTTGATATTAGAGATAAATTGTGGTAAAGTGGATTAAGAAGAAGATATGTATACGTTTGTCGATGCACAAACGATTGCATATGTTTTTAGGCAATATACAGTTATTGCTGTTAATAAACAATTCCGATTTTCTAACCATTGTGTAAACGTTTAACGTGCGTCTTGTTTCTTTCCATAAACAGAGATCTTAGGTTTAAATGAAGTTTCACAGTTTACGGCAATAAATTATTGATATTGCAATTTTCAATCATAGTTTCAGTAGATTTTAAATAACTTAATTATTTAAAATAAATTATCTAAATAGGAGGGATTTTTATGAAAAAAGGCTTACTAAGAAAGTTCACTACCATGGTAGCAATTTTAGTTGTTTTTGTTACCAGTATAGTGAGCGGCCAGGTGACTTATCACCAAAACCTTGCTGCCGATGCGGGTGTAACAGTGCATTACTACAAGCCATCAACTTGGAGCAAGGCAAACGTATATTACTATGGCACTGGCATTACAGGACCAGCTTGGCCTGGAACTACAATGACCTTAGAAAGTGGAAGCTGGTATAGTTATACCGTTCCTACTAATTCTCTAGTAATATTTAACGACGGAGGAAGTAATCAAGTACCAGCTTCTGGACAAGCAGGTATATCAGTTACTCAAGAATGCTGGTACAAAAATGGAACTTTAACAGCTTATAATCCAGATATTGTAGTTACAAGTAATCCTACAACAGCAGTAGCTGGAAGTTCAATAACGATTACTTACTATGGTACTGGTAGAGCATTAGCAGGTTCTTCAACAGTAAAAATGCATTGGGGATACGATGGTTGGACTGTTCCTACTGATACAGTTATGACTTCAGCAGGAACTAATACATGGACAGCTACAATAACTGTACCAAGTGCTGCAACATCAGCTTTAAATTTATGCTTTACAAATGGAACAACTTGGGATAGCAATAATTCTGCAAACTGGAGTATTGCTGTAACTCAAAGTGCTACAGCCACAGCTACAGCAACGCCAACACCGACTCCATCACCAACGCCAACAGCAACGCCAACACCAACCCCATCACCATCACCAACGCCAACAGCTACACCAACACCGACTCCATCACCAACTCCTGTAGGTGTAGTTTCAAGCAATCCTACAACAGCAGTAGCTGGAAGTTCTATAACAATTACTTATAATGCTGCTGGTAGAGTATTAGCTGGTTCTTCAACAGTAAAACTGCATTGGGGATATGATGGTTGGGTTACACCTACTGATACAGTTATGACTTCAGCAGGAACTAATTTATGGACTGTTACAATAACTGTACCAAGCGCTGCAAAATCAGCTTTAAATGTGTGCTTTACAAACGGATCAAGTTGGGATAATAACAGCTCTGCAAACTGGAGTATTGCTGTGACTCAAAGTGTAACGGCTACACCGACAGCAACACCGACAGCAACACCAACAGCGACACCAACAGCAACACCAACAGCAACACCAACAGCAACACCAACAGCAACACCAACAGCAACGCCAACAGTAGCACCAACAGCGACACCAACAGTGGCGCCAACATCTACACCTATAACATCAGGTATAAAGGTATACTATAAATCTTCATGGACTACAAATAAGATTTATTATTGGAGTACTGTTCCTGCAATGGCAGCTGTGACATGGCCAGGAGTAGATATGACTTCTGAAGGTAATGGCTGGTACAGCTATACCCTGCCTGGAATTACATCTGCTAGTATAATATTTGATAATGGTTCAGGCTCACAAACTGGAAATTTAAGCAGAACAACAGGAACTTGGTATTACTATAACAACGCTTGGACGGATTTAGATCCAAGAGTAGATAGAACAGCTCCTACTGTAACTGCTGCACCAGCTGCAGGTACTTATGAAGGTACTAGCTTAAGTGTAAGCTTAACTGCTAAAGATGATGTTGATACGGCTCCAAAAATTTACTATACAACTGATGGAACTACACCAACAACTGCTAGTGCTTTATATACTGGTAGCTTCACAATAACACATGATACTACTGTAAATGCTATAGCTGTTGATAACAGCGGAAATGTATCTACTGTTTATAGCTTCGCATATAAATTAGTAGATGATGCTACACCGCCAAAAGTAACAGCTAACCCTACATCAGGAAGATATTTAACAGCGCAAAATGTATCTTTTTCAGTTACAGATAACAAGGACACTGCTCCAAAGTTATACTATACAACTGACGGTACAACTCCACAATTAACAGATGCATATTTGTATAAAGGTGGATCAATATATGTAAGCAAAGATACAACTATTAATACTATTGCTATAGATGCTTCTGGCAATAAAGCTGCAAATACTTTCATATACAACATTGGAGCTTATAATCCAGAAGATTTCAGAGATGAAACTATATACTTTGTAATAACTACAAGATTCTTTGATGGTGACCCAACTAACAACGTTCACTGCTGGGATGACACCACTGCTAAAAACCCAGATACCGATCCAGCTTGGAGAGGAGACTTTAAGGGGCTTACAGACAAGTTAGATTATATCAAAGCCTTAGGTTTCAGCGCTATTTGGGTAACACCACCAGTTAAAAATGCCAGTGGATATGATTATCATGGATATCATGCAATCAATTTCAGTCAAATAGACCCAAGATATAAAACACAATATGATAATTCAGCAGAAGAATCATATCAAAAGTTTATAAATGCAGCTCATGCAAAAGGTATGAAAGTAATACAAGACGTAGTATTTAACCATTCTTCAAACTTTGGAGAAGAAAATTTATATCCTTTATTTACAAGAAACGCTCCAACTGGACTTACTGAAACAGTTGCTAATGCAATAACAAGAGTAACAAATACTAAATTACCAGCTGATTATGATACTCAAACTCCTTCAGTTCAATATAGTGATAGAATAAATGCTATGAAGACTGATGCAATTGACACTGACCACATATATCACCATGAACAATCTTTATCGTGGGAATCATATACTGTTCAAACAGGTCAGATTGCAGGAGATTGTGTAGACTTAAATACAGAAAACCCAACAGTTTCAAACTACCTTGTTGATTCTTATAAGAAGTATATCAATATGGGAGTAGATGCTTTCAGAGTAGATACTGTAAAGCATGTTTCAAGATTAACCTTTAACAATGAATTTATACCAAAGCTTAAGGCTGCTGGTGGAGATGATTTCTACATGTTCGGTGAAGTTTGTACTAGAGACAGATCTGTATGGAACAGAAGTATCCCTGCTATATCAGCACCATTCTATACTTGGAAAGAATCTCAAAACTATCCATGGGGTGACAGAGTAACTAATGAAGCTAGTACATTCCAAAATTACAATGATAACCAACAAGTATCAACACAACCAACAAGTAACAATGCCTTCTTAAACGGTAATACTTATCATACACCTGATTATTCAAAGAAATCAGGACTTGATGTTATCGACTTCCCAATGCATTGGAACTTTGCAAATGCTAGAGATGCATTTAATGTTGCTTTAAGTGGAGATCAATATTATAATGATGCAACTTGGAATGTAACTTATGTAGATTCTCATGACTATGCTCCAGATGGTGCTCCAGAAAATGAGAGATTCTCATTAGGACAAGATGTTTGGGCTGAAAACTTAAGCTTAATGTTTACTTTCAGAGGAATACCATGCTTACTATACGGAAGTGAAATTGAATTCCAAAAAGGACAACCTATCGATGTAGGTCCTAATGCTCCATTGAGCACAACTGGTAGAGCATACTTTGGAGATAATATACAAGGAAATGTAACTACAACTGATTTCGGAGTATATTCTGGTGCTACAGGTACATTAGCTAACAGCTTAAATTACCCATTAGCACAACACATAATCAGATTAAACAGAATCAGAAGAGCTATTCCAGCATTACAAAAAGGTGAATACTCAGTTCAAGATGTAACTGGAGATGGAATGGCTTATAAGAAGAGATATACTGATTCTTCAAAAGGTATAGACAGTTTTGCATTAGTTACAGTTTCAGGAAATGCTACATTTGCAAATATTCCTAATGGAAAATATGTTGATGCAGTAACTGGACAAGTAATCAATGTAACAAACGGTACTTTAACTGCAACATGCAGTGGAAAAGGAAACTTAAGAGTATTCGTACTTGATCAAGCAGGAAACCCTGCACCAGGAAAGATCGGAAGCGATACTAAATATTTATATTAAAAGTAAAAGATATAAATATAATTTCCCCTAAATAGATGAGGCCACCGATTTTTCAAAAGTCGGTGGTTTTCTTTAATTAAGATAAGTTTATTGGAGATTTATCAAAGGAAGAAGGCTTAACAACCGGAATGAAAAAATGATGATTTTCAAGGCGATGGAAATAAATTATAATAATGAAAAAGCAATAAGACAAAAAGAATTAGTTCTAAAAGTATTGAAAAAAATGCTGCCTTGGAATAAGTAAAGGGTGAACATACTTTGCATTTCAGCTTTAAATTTTTTCTAAATGCTATATAATATTAGCATAATATATTTCATGGAGGCTTATTTTAAATGAAAAACAGGTTAACAGAAGAGAATATTAATAAATTAAAAGAAGAATTAGAATACAGGATGACTGTAAAAAGAGCTGAGATAGCAAAGGAAAAAATGGTAGCCGCTGCACATGGTGATAGATCAGAGAATGCAGAGTATAAAGAAGCTTGTGCGAACTATAGAGCAAACGATAATAGAATTCAATATTTATTAACTATGATTACAACTGCAGTTGTAATAGATGATAAAAATGTAGATAAATCAGTACTGGGGGTTAATAGCAAGGCTAGAATTAAATTTATAGAAGAAGATGATGAAGAAATCATATCCTTAGTAACGGTTTTAGATGCAAATCCGGAAAATATGTTTATAAGCATAGAATCAGAATTAGGGAAAGCATTAACAGGCAAAAAAGTTGGAGATGTAGTTGAAGTTAATGCTCCAAGCGAAAATTATACTGTAGAGGTACTAGAAATATTATAGAGAAAATATGAAAAATATATTTACTATTACGTTAGGTATCCCCTATAACTAGCATACAAAGTTAGTTATAGGGGATTATTTGTTGAGGAAAATATGCTTGTGAAGTTTGAGGAAAACAAGCGACAGTTAAGTTAAAAATTGACAAACCTAACAAACGATAGTATTATACTGGTATAATATAACAAATGATGGCATGATTATTAAATACAAAGCAGGTGAGAATATGCGAAATAATGAATCAAAAAAATGTACAAAACAAAAAATTTTTGAGGTTTCTGCAAAGTTGTTTTCTAGGGAGGGATATAATGGTGTATCCATGAGAAAAATTGCTAAAGAAGTGGGGATAAAAGAGAGTTCCATATATAATCATTATAAAAACAAAGAAGAAATCCTTACTAGCTTATTTGATTATTGGAATGATACATTAACGATATATAGGCCTAGTGAGGAAGATATTGAAAAGATGCTTGATTATATGTCTGTTGAAGATGTTTTTAAACAGTTAGTGATAGGATTTGGAAAGTCCTTAAACAGTACTCTTGATAGTATTGCAAAAATCATATACATAGAACAATTTAGAAATGAAAAGGCAAGGAAATTAATGTTAGAGAATTTAATTGGTGAATCATCAAGATTTATTGAAAGTGTTCTAAAGATTATGAGTAGAAAAAAAATAATAAGAGCCGTAGATATGAATTTAATAGCGGATGAATATAATTATACTCTCTTGGCGTTAAGTTTTGAATATGCACATGCTGTAAATGATGGAGAAGATGCAGCTCCTGTAATTAAAAAGATGTTTAGACATATAAGCTTTATATGCGAATACTTAAAACCAATTTAGTTTTAATAGTATAATTTAAATATGTAAATTTAGGTTTATATTTAAAAAGATTAAATTTATAATTTGCGAGGTGAGCACATTGAAAATAAGGGAAGAATATACTTGCCCGTTGGAGCTTACACATGATATTACAAAAGGTAAATGGAAGCCAATTATATTATGGCAGTTAAGACAGTCTAATATATCGCTTATCACTCTTGAAAAGAATATAAAGGGTATAAGTCAAAAGATGCTTATAGAACAACTAAAAGAACTTTTGGACTTTGGAATGGTAGGCAAAAATACATATGAGGGTTATCCCTTAAAGGTGGAATATTTTCTAACTGAACGCGGAAAGAAGATGCTGGAGGCAATTACTATTATGCAGCATATAGGTATTGATTTGATGAAGGAAAATGGAATGGAAGATGTGCTAAAGGAAAAAGGATTAATTGACTAATTAAGGCATCATACCCACAAAAAAGTGTGTAATTTACTAATGTTTTGTTTGCTATTAAAATTAATGTATAAGGTTAACAATAAGTAAATTAACAGGGGGAAAAATAAAATGATTGATGTAGAGAAAACCATAGGAAATTTAATTGATAAAGTAGGTATTTCTTTTATTGGCTCCATAGATAATGAAGGGTTTCCAAATATGAAAGCTATGTTGCCGCCAAGAAAAAGAGAAGGAATTAAGCATATCTATTTTACAACAAACACTTCTTCTATGAGAGTAACCCAGTATAGAGATAATCCAAAAGCGAGCGTATATTTTTATGATAAACGCTTTTTCAGAGGTGTGATGTTAAAAGGTACCATGGAGGTGCTTGAAGATAGTGCTTCTAAAGAAATGATTTGGCAAGATGGTGACACCCTGTATTATCCTTTAGGGGTAACGGACCCGGATTATTGTGTCTTGAAATTTACAGCACAAAATGGACGATTTTACAGCAATTTTAAATCTGAAAACTTTTAGGTAAGGTAGAATTATCTTTGTAAAGGGGATGATTCTGTTTAAACTAATAAAGCCCTCCACAGCGATGTGGAGGGCTTTTAATTCAATTTTAAGCAAAAACAAAATATCATTGACTTCGAATAAAGACAATGATAAAATTATATATTACAATGCAATTTTAGTTAGTATAATCAATTTAAGTATACCATATCTAAAAACAAAAGTCAATAGAAAAAACTAAAAAAGTTCAGGAGGGAAATTTGTGGAAAATCATCTTATGTCAATTCCAGAAGCTGTAATAGCTAAGCAGGCTTTTATAGAAATTCAGCAAATTAACGAAGAAACTATAGAATATGGCTTGAGGCTTTCAGATAGGGATATAAAAGCAATCCTACAAGCCAGAAAGGAAGCTTTAAGTATTACTGGCAGAGTAGAATTTGGTGGAGGGATAATAACGAAAATTATCTCCAGTTTTTGTGATTCCCCATATATTTTACAGGATAATTATGTTGAAATCATAGAAGACCTTTTAGAAACTTTTTATTACTATAAAAATGAAACCCTAGATGAGATAAGTGATGATGAATTAATAAGTTTTATGAAGGAGTACTTCGATAATAAATGTCAAGGTGATTTGGAACTTCTTCGGGATAAATACCTAGATAATCTAGCCCATAATATTAAGTATGGAATAATTGATGATTTTAATGAAGATAATCTAGAGGATGGAGATGAAGAGGAATAGTGGATAAATCTATTATTAATAAGGGATTTGCATTTGAAAAGTTATTAAGTAAAGAGTATTACTTTCTATCATTAATTCAGGCACTTCATTCAAACAATTTATTAAGTTTAAGCCAAATTGAGAAAATTCAACTTGAAATTTTGGATAAACTAACTGAAACCATAGGCTATTTTACGAGAGATGATAGTTCTTCAGTTAGGGTGGAAGTTGCTGAGCAAATTATGCTATCTATTCATTACACTATAGGAATTTTCCTAAAGAGCCAATCAACAATAATGGAAAGTATAGATTTAATCAAAACCAAAGATATTAAGTATTTATTTGGTGAAGGTGAAAAAATATTAAGAGCAAAGGTAGAGGAATGCAAAAGCTTATTAGAACGAGTAATGGAAAACAGATTGCAAACTGAAAATATTGCTTATATAGATACTGTTGGATATGGACTTGAATTATTTTTTAAAGAATATGATCTTAGATTTGCCAGTCATGAAACTCCTTGTTCAATAGATTATCCACTAGCTATGGACGGATTTGCATTAGTGGGCATTGAATACCTTGAAGATTATTTAAATAAAATTTATCTTGAAAATAAGTTTTGTTCATACTTTGAAGCCGCAGAAATTGAAGCTTTATTAAGAGGCTTTAATAAGGATGCTGATCATATGTTAATAAATATTTTTCAGCTGGTTCTTGTCAATTGCTTAGGAAAGCTTATAATTGGAGGAGAAGTAAAATCTTTAGATATAACTAACAAGGATAGGATGGTCATAAAAAGCCTATTGGAAAGCTTAACTCAACAGGAACTTGAAAGTTTAATCTGCATAGCAGCTGAAAAACTTTGTCAGCTACTTGTAATTGGGGATAAAGCTCTTATTGAATATATAAATAAAATTGTTCCATATATTACACTAGAAATAAAAAGAAATCTTATAACTAACACTTTGGAAAATGTATTTATTACTTTAAGCAGAGCAGACAAAAATGTGCTTAAATATGAAGATGGGAAGAGCATTGATAATAGCAAATTTAAGTGGATTACTGAGGAAATTAGAACTTGCAGCAGTGTAGAAGATAAAATAAGGATTATTCGGGAAGAAATTCATAGTTTAAAGGATTTAGAAGATGTACTAGGTGCTGATTGCATATTTAACGATGAATTCGTTGATATTTTCAAAACTCTAGAGGATTTTGAAATAGCCTTATTGATTAAGAGCATTTACAATAACGAAGCTTGGAATACTGATTATGGTACTGAAAGTGAGAAGAAATGGCATGAAAAACTTAAGAACTACTTAGATGACTTGGAAAAGACGAAAAAGGAAGATATAATCAGACTATCTCAGGGAATCGATATATAAAAAGAAGATATTATTATAGTTAGGGATAACCTTTTGATAATTGAGTGTTACCTGTAGTTAGGAGAAATTTTGGTAAATAATTTTACCGAGGTTTCTCTTTTTTATTTTGCCGCTTACAGCGGTGAAGAATATGATCTTATTGGTTAAGAATGTACAAGCTAACCTGTTTGCTATATAATGGAAATACAATAAATGAGTGTTTGGATAATGGAGGACATTTATGATAAAGCAGGCAGGTGAAGAAGATATTCTCATCATTGAGGAAATTCTGTTAGATTCAGTAATTTGGATGAAAAAAAATAAATTACAGAATCAATGGGATGAGGACAGTATAAAGTGGAATTCTCTATCAAAAGATTATCAGATTAATGATTTTTATATTGATTATCAGAATAGTGTACCTGCAGCATGTATAGCTATAACTGATTTAGACACAAAATATTGGCCTGAAATTCCAAAGGGAAAATCACTATATATACATAAGTTAGCAGTTAAGAGGGAATTTGCAGGTAAAGGTATTTCAAATGTGCTTATTAACTTTGCAAAAGATTTATCAATAAGAAATGGTATTAATTCACTAAGATTAGATTGTAATTTGCAAAGAAATAAATTGAAGATGCTATATGAAAATGAAGGTTTTATATATGCAGGTAAGAAGAATTCGGGAAATAATTATGATATGGCACTATATGTATGGCATATATAAAACTTCACGTGATAAGGTATTAGGTGCACTTATAAATAAGCAGATGGTTAAGACAATTATACTTGCGCTTGGAGCAATGTCTTTTGAGAGCAAGCAGGAAAAAGAAAAACTCGATATATTTGTAGATGCTTTCCGAAAAACAGGAATGCGAGCAATTATTCAAGGTTTTAATAAGACATTAACCGAGTATCAACTTCCTAAAACAATGATTAGTGTTGGATCAGTTCCTCATAGTTGGCTATTTAGACAAGGCTACTGCGTAATACATCACTGTGGCTTTGGTACATCGGCTTCGTCGCTGCTTTACGGTATTCCAACTATTTCAGTTCCACATGTCCTTGATCAGTTTGCTTTTGCTGACCAATTATATAAACTTAAGGTAAGTGTAAAGCCAATTAAGGCAAACGAATTGAGCGAAGAAAAGCTGATAAGTGCAATTAATGAAATAAAGGCTAATTACAGTGAAATGCATGATCGTGTAGGGGATTTGGCTAAGAAAATGCAAATGTCAGAAATACGAAAAGCAACGATTGGTAATAAGCTAAATCCAGTAGAAAGCGGATTCTTTGACTACTACTGGAGTTTTTATTTTTTTGAATTATGAATATCAATATTTTCTTTGAGATGAAAGTTGTACAAGCATATAAAAAAGTATAAAATCTATAATTATAAATAGAAAGGAAAGGAAACTGGTGACTGTGTATAATATTGCTATATGTGATGATGAAATAAAGACGTTAGAAAACTTAACAACTATAATAGAAAATAAATTCTTAGCTTTGAATATTGAAGGAAGTTATTTTACTACCACTTATCCTGAAGAATTATTAGAGATATTAGATAAGGAGAAGATAGATGTTTTATTTCTAGATATAGACATGCCTAAAATAAGTGGAATGGATATAGGACAATATTTGTTAAACAAATCTATGGATACACTTTTGATTTTTGTAACAAGTCATGATGCATTAGTGTATGAATCCTTTAAATATCATCCTTTTGGATTTATTAGAAAAAGTCATTTAGAAGATGAAATTTCACAAGTGGTTCAAAGTGTTGCTAAAAAGCTGGATGGGAAGAAGGAAAGCTTATTTATCAAAGTAAATAATGAAGTAATCAAAATCAACCTTAATGATATTTTGTACTTTGAAGGAGAATCAAACTATGTGAATCTATATACCAGTAAAGAAAAATATAGATTTAGAGAAACACTAGGAAACTTAGAAAAGCAATTAGCGAATAAGGGCTTTTTAAGAGTTCATAAAGGATACCTAATATCTCAAAGAGAGGTATTTTTAATCAAAGCAAAGGAAGTAAAATTGCAGGATGGGACATTAATTCCTATAGGGCGAAGCTATAGTGAAAATGTTAAAAAAGAATTGATGAAATATATGAGGTAGCATTATGATATTAGTTTTGATTTTTATAATTTTGATTATTTTAAAATTATATATATCAGAGGTTATTAAAAATAGGAAGAATACAAAGGATGAGGACTTTGAAAAAAAGTATTGTGATATATTAAGTGAAAATATGGAACTAAAATTGGAATTAGAGGCTGTAAAAAAGGAATATGATAAACAAACAGGTATGGCAGCGGAAATTAAAAGTCTTAATAAAAAAGCGAGAACCTTAAAACATGATATGAAAAATCATATTATGGTTATAACCTCATACTTAAATGATGGTGAATATGATGAAGCAAAAAATTATCTTTCAAAGATAGCTGATAATTTAAATAAGATATATACATATATAGAAACGGGCAATTCACTTCTTAATTACATAATCAATACAAAGCTTCAGCTTGCCATGGAGAAGGGTATTGATGTTAAAGCAGAAATTGAAAATCTCTCCTTTGATCAGATTGGAAGCGTGGATTTTTCAGCACTATTAAACAATTTATTGGATAATGCAATAGAAGCAAGTTTAAACACTAACAATAAGGAAATGGTAGTAAATATCCTAAGGAAAAGAGGATATGATACCATTTTAGTTAAGAATAAGATAGGCAAATCTGTACTAAAAGACAATCCAAATTTAATTTCAACAAAGAAAAATAAAGAAGAGCATGGATACGGATTAAAACATATTAAAGCTCTTGTAGATAAGTATGAAGGAATGTTAGACATTTATGAAGAGGACAATTTCTTCTGTGTATATGTTGTTTACCCCCATTAAAATGCAGTTTATCCCTAAGCAATTGACCAGGTAAATATTGAGTATTTATAATAAATTCAGGATATGTAAGGTGATTATATGATATTAGCAGATAACATTAATAAAAGCTTTCAAGGTAAAAAAAGAATAGATTCACTGTCATTTCATATTCCCAAGGGAGAGATTGTTGGTTTTATTGGGGCCAATGGAGCTGGTAAAACAACCACAATAAAAATGTTAACAGGAACCTTAAAGCCGGACAGCGGACTAATCAGAGTTGATGGAATAAATCCAATAAGAAATATGCAAGAAAACTTAAAAAATATTGGTATTGTCAGTGGTATTAGCACTCAGTTGTGGAAGGATATGAAGCTGAAGGATTCCTATTATTTAGCTAAAGCTATGTACAAGCTTAGTAAAAATGAGTTTGAAAGCAGCATGAAGTATTTAAGTGAAAAATTGGGTTTAGAGGAGCTTATTAACTACCAGGTTAATAAGCTGTCCTTAGGTCAAAGAATGAGGGCAGAAGCAGCATATTCACTATTACATAATCCGAGGGTTCTTTATTTGGATGAAGCAACGGTAGGTTTAGATGTGTCTAATAAAGAAAAGGTTCTTAATATTATTAAAGAGATAAACACAGAAAAGGGAACTACCATTCTCTTTGCATCAAATAATTTGAGTGATATAGAAAAGACCTGTAAAAGAATTATGATAATTGATCAAGGAAAAAAGATCTATGAAGGTAATCTATCTAGTGTAAGAAAACATTATACTAATGAATATTTATTAAAGTTTAAAATTGAAAAAGGAAAAATACCAGATTTTCAGGACCTGCCAATTAAAAGATATAAGATAGATGGAGATAACCTTCTTGTTTATTATGAAAATAATAATATTAATGCTTCAACAATATTAAAACACATTATAAAACAGTGCTTCATAAAAGATATTAAAATAATTGAACCATCACTAGAAAGTGTTATAAGGAATATTTACGAAGAGGTGGTATGATGGAACAAGCTTTAATTGAAGTGAAAGGGATAAGTAAATCCTTTAAAATCAGAAGTAAAAATCACAGCTTGAAAGATAAGCTGAAAGGAATAATTATTCCAAATTATATTAAGAAAAAAGCGGTTAAGGACATAAGCTTTTCAATAAAAAAAGGTGAGATGGTTGGATTTATTGGCAAAAATGGTGCAGGTAAATCCACAACTATAAAAATGCTGTCTGGAATTCTATATCCAGATGGTGGAGATATAAAGGTTGCAGGATACACACCATATAAACAAAGAAAACAATATGTAGCCAATATCGGAGTTGTTTTCGGCCAAAAGACTCAGTTATCTTGGGATCTGCCCTTAATGGAAAGCTTTGAACTTCTTAAGAAAATATATAAAATACCCAATAATTTATATAAAGAGAATCTAGATAAATTTATAAATCTATTAGATATGAAGGACTTCTTATATCAACCAGTTAGACAGCTTTCTTTAGGACAAAGAATGAAGGGAGATATAGCTGCAGCCTTATTGCATTCGCCTAAAATAGTATTTTTCGATGAACCAACTATAGGACTGGACGTAGTGGCAAAAGAAAAGATAAGAGAGTTTATAAAATACCTAAATAAAACAGAAGGCATAACCATGATCTTCACTACTCACGATATGCAGGATATCGAAAAGGTATGTAATCGTTTGATAATAATTGATAAAGGTGAAAAGGTTTATGATGGCAGCGTAAATGAAATCAAAAATAATTACGTTTCCCTAAGAAGTATAGAAGTGGAGTTTTCAAATGAAGTAAATATTGAGCCTATTAAGGATGTAGCTATAAGGGAAGCAGAGGGAGCTGCAGGATGTACCAGACTGTTTTCTTTTGATAGCGATAAGGTAAAGATAAACGAATTAATGACATATATACTAACCAAATATGATGTTAAAGATATTTCAATAATAGAGCCGGAAATAGATGAAATAATAAGAGATATTTATGAAGGCGGGTTAGTAGTATGAGTGTATATTTAGAATTTGCTAAGAAAAAATTTCTTAATAAAATGGTATATAGGTTTGACTATATTGCGGGAATTTTAAATACAGTAATGACTTATGTTGTTTTTTATTGTATTTATAAGGCATTATACGGTGGTGCTCAGGCAGTAAGCGGAATAACCTTTTCGATGGTAACTACTAATTTTATTATTTCATTATGTTTATCAAATGTTTATAGCTTTGATGATGAATTTATACAGAGAAAAATACATGATGGCTCCATAGCTAATGAATTTTTAAAACCAGTTAATTTTAAAGGCAGGATTCTGGCTGAGAATATAGGAGAAAACTGCTTTAGAATATTGTTTAATTTTTTACCGGCACTGCTTATAGCATCAGTATTTACAAGAATTGAAAAACCCAGCAGTGTGCTGTTCTTATTTTTATTTATTATTAGTACTATATTAGGATATTTGATATTGTGGGAAATGAGTTTTATTGTTCAGACTCTTGCCTTTTGGATGTATAGAGTATGGGGCATAGGCACTATCAAGGATGTTATTGTTAGTATTTTTTCAGGAACTATGATACCCTTGTGGTTTATGCCAGGCAAGGTGATGAATTTTATAAAGCTGACTCCTTTTGATTCCATATATTTCACACCCTTAAAACTGTACCTAGGACAAATAACAGGCAATGACGTTGTTTTGAATTTTGGACGCCAATTATTATGGATAGGGATTCTATTTATAATAGGTGATGTATTGTGGAAATGCGGAGAGAAAAAAGTTGTGGTACAGGGGGGCTAACAAATGGTTAAAGATGTACTAAGTTTATTCTGGTTATATTCAAAGAATTCCTTTAAATCCAGAATGTTATTTAAATTCGATGCAATAACTTCAGCCTTAGGATTATTCTGCAGAGAAGCGGGTAATATCATAGTTATTTATCTTACACTGCTAAAATTTAATAACATTAATGGATGGAATATAAATGAGATGATGTTCTTATTCAGCTTGTTATTTGTAACCTATTCCTTACTTGTAATTTTCTTTGCAGGACTCAGAGATTTTAGTTATAGAATAGAGGATGGGGCTTTTGACAGGATGATAATCAGACCAAGAGGAGTACTGTTTCAGCTTATGTCAGTAAATTCAGACTGGATTGCTGCCATGGGTCACGGGGGACTGGGGGTTCTATTGTTTATATTATCTGCTAGTAAGGTAGGAATCGTATGGAACTTGAAAACAGTTGGATTTTATATCTTCACTATTTTTGGAGGTGTACTAATACAAGGGGCAATTTTCCTATTCTTTGCATCCTTAAATCTTGTCCTTGTTAAAGTTGACAATTTAAGAGGATTATTTTATTGGAATATGAAGAGGTTCGCAGGCTATCCTATCAGTATATTTAATAAAGTGATTCAAACTATGCTTATATATGTAATTCCATTTGCCTTTGTTAATTATTTTCCCTGCCAATATTTATTGAGGAAAAATGATATGTTACAGTACCCTGCATTTTTTATGTATATTTCCCCCTTAGTAGGAGTAGTACTATATTTACTGGCCTATGCATTTTGGAAGTTTAGTTTTAGATATTATAATAGTACAGGAAATTAATTATATAATAATATTGAAAGGGGCTGTCGCATTAGCATAAAAAATATGCTGAGGCGGCAGCCTCCTTTTAACGTTTTGTGGAAATTTGTATAGTGATTTAAGATACGATATACTCTATAAATAAAAAATTGCGCACTTTAATAAGCCCTAGCTGAT
>JAUZPI010000078.1 GCA_030706015.1 Bacillota bacterium | reverse complement strand
ATTAGATGCAGATGGACAAGTAGGAGATAAAACCAAGGCAGAATTAGTATCATCTATGGATTCATATGCAAAGAGTCATCCAGGTAGTTCGGGAGGAAGCACCGGAGTTAATAATTCAGGCAGTAACACGAGTAATGTAGACACTAGCAGATATGGAAATAGACTTCTTAAATCTGGAGTAACTGGTGATGATGTAAAAAATCTACAATCAGATCTAAAAACACTTGCATATCTAAATGATGTAGTAGATGGTGATTTTGGTCCCAAAACAGAAGCAGCAGTAATAGCCTTTCAAAAAGCACATGGATTAGATGCAGATGGACAAGTAGGAGATAAAACCAAGGCAGAATTAGTATCATCTATGAATTCATATGCAAAGAGTCACCCAGGTAGTTCGGGAGGAAGCACCGGAGTTAATAATTCAGGCAGTAACACGAGTAATGTAGACACAAGTAGATATGGAAGTAGACTTCTTAAATCTGGAGTAACTGGTGATGATGTAAAAAATCTACAATCAGATCTAAAAACACTTGGATATCTAAATGATGTAGTAGATGGTGATTTTGGTCCCAAAACAGAAGCAGCAGTAATAGCTTTTCAAAAAGCACATGGATTAGATGCAGATGGACAAGTAGGAGATAAGACCAAGGCAGAATTAGTATCATCTATGAATTCTTATATAAATAGTCATCCAGGTTATACTCTACCTCCGATTTCTCCAACACCTATTCCACCAGTTAGTCCCAATAATCCTTATTCCTTAAGTACTATTGTAACAGGAATAAAAGAGTTAGAGAGAGTTGGAATGGAGTTTTTAGGTTCTCAGAATGTTTCAGCTTTAAATGATTTAAATTTATCCTATTTAAGATCAGTAAAATATGATAATTTAAGCTGGACAGTTACAGACGGACCTGTTTCAAAGAGCTATATTGACTATGTAAACACTCATGATCCTAATTTAAAAAGTCTCTTTAATACTTCAAGAGTTAACTTGATAGACCCTACAACTGGTGATATAGTAGATTTTACGCATTTAGCTGCAACAACACAAGGCCAACCTTCAGTTATACCACCAGCATCATTTAGCGGATGGGCTGGAGATCTTGGTACACTTACCGGTGATGTTTTAACTAAAACAAATAATTCAAAAGATACTGGTGTTATTTATAAAACTGCTAAAGAGTTGCTTAATTCAGATAGTGCATCATTCTCACTTAGTGATAAATTGGGAGATATTGATTCAGTCAATATTTCAAATATGCTAAAAGATAATAAAAATCTATTACTGTCAGATGCTATAAATAAATACTATTCTGAAGGTGCTAATAAACGATATTCTATGTTCATCGATTCATTTGGTGGTATCACTAATTTTGAATTAGCTATTAGTACTTCACTTAATCCTGCACTAATTACTGGATTAAAAGCTGTCGGATTATATAAAGCAGATTATCCAACAGCTCTGCAAGCAGCAGCAGTAGAAACGGTATTTATTGAGGATATTGAATCAAATGCGGCTAAGGAAGGTTATAATGTAAGCAGTTTATTTCATAAAAATTACAATGTAAGCTTATCCCAGAAATATATATCAAACAATATTGCTACCAATTTGTATTCAGTATCAAATTTACTTTATAAAAAATGAGCAGTATAAAACCTATTATATAAAAATGTAATAAACATAATAGATATTTTAGTAATTAACAAATAATATGAAAAAGGAATGAAAGTTTATATGAAAAATAAAAATGATACATTCAACAAAACAATTAATAAACGTACCATTGTACTCCTTACTAGTATTATAACTATTGTATTAATACTTGGAATATTAATTTATGCTATATCATTTAAACAGCATACTTTGGCAGTTTCAGAATCACAAGATAAATCTTATAAAATAACTATCAAGTACAGTGGACCATTTACTATCGGACCAGAAGGGATACATATATACTATAAAAAAAAGGGGGATTTTTTTGAACATAAAGTCATAAAGACTTTACTATATAATCGTGGTGCAAGCTTGGATGAAAGCAATTACAAAATTGAATGGAATGACGATACTGCTAAAATAACACTACATGGTGAAAAACAAAAAGATGAGATATTTGATGTGGATTTTTCTAAAGGTGTCAAGGTCACAAAGGAAACTGAATAATAAATAGAAAACAATAATTTTGAGAGTGTATATCACTTACTATAAATTTATGTTATCTATTTCACATAAAAATTACTACTGTTCCGTATATTCAGTAGTAATTTTTTATTTGCAAGGGAAATGAAATATTTCATGGGATTATTCCATGTAAATGATAATAAAATGAAAATACCAATCTATATCAAAAAATGAATATAGTTGACTAATCAACTATATCGTGATAAATTATAGTTAATGATATGAGAAAAGGGAAGAAAAGTATGAATGAGAAAACAGCATCACTAGTTAGACTTATGAATAAAATCTATAGGTGTACTCAGGTATACACTGATGAGGCATTGGAAAAATTTCAATTAAGCAGCGGTACATATCCATACTTAATGGTACTTAGCAGGTGTGAAGGCATAAGTCAGAAGCAAATAAGTAAGGAATTAAATGTAGATAAAGCTATGTCAGCAAGGGTAATTAAGAAGCTTATAGAGCTTGGTTATGTAGAGAAGCAGGAGGATGAAAAAGATTGCAGAGCCTGCAAATTATTTTTAACGGATAAGGCTAAGAGTATAGTTCCAGAAATTAAAAATGACATAAACAAGTGGATAGGTTTTATAACTGAAGGCTTTGACGAGGAAGAAAATGAATTTGTAGCAGACTATTTAGAAAAAGTATTATTTAATGCTAAAAGATATAGGAAAAATGATAAGGAGGAAATTTAATGGAGAGAATAGATGAAAAGATTTCAAAGAACAGATGGATTATTTTAATTACAGTTGTTATGTGTACCTTTATGGCATGCTTGGACAGTAGTATTGTAAATGTAGCCTTGCCAGTTATGTCAAATAAATTGTCAGTTAGCATGGCATCCATTGAATGGGTAGTAACTAGTTATTTAATTATTATTTCTGCTACTATTTTGATATTTGGCAGATTAGGAGACATGATAGGAAAGACTAAGGTATTTAAATTTGGTATTATTACATTTACTATAGGTTCTCTTTTATGCGGTATGTCTAATTCATTATTAGTATTAGTTATAGCAAGAGTAATACAAGCAGTTGGAGCAGCGGGAACAATGTCTACAAGCCAAGGTATTATCACTCATGTTTTCCCTCAAAATGAAAGAGGAAAAGCTTTAGGAATTAACGGTACCTTCGTAGCTCTTGGTGCTATGGTAGGCCCTGCACTAGGTGGATTGATTATAGCTGCCTTCAGTTGGAAGTACATTTTCTTAATTAACGTTCCCATAGGACTTATTGTATTCGCAGCAGGAATGAAGACTTTGCCAAAGTCTAGCAGTAAAGTAGATGAAAAGCTTGATGGAAAAGGAGCAGTATTATTTACAGTAGCTATTGTTGCATTATTTGGTGCCTTAATTCAAGGTCAGGTAATCGGCTTTACTAAAGCACCAATAATATTAGGTTTTGTAATTTCAGTTATTGCCTTTATAAGCTTTTTGGTTGTAGAAAAGAGAGAGAAAGCACCATTATTGCAATTAAGTATTTTTGAAAATAAATTGTTTTCTATAAGTATATTTTGCGGATTTTTATCCTTCATAGCAATTAGCAGTTTTAGCATTATTCAACCTTTCTATCTACAGGATACATTAAAATTAAATTCGGCTGTAGCAGGATTTTTCTTGATGATATCACCAATAGTATTAGCTGTAACAGCCCCTATTAGTGGACATTTATCAGATAAGATAGGTTCAGAAGTGCTTACTTTCTTAGGGTTAATATTTACTAGTGTTGGATTACTGCTTATGGCAACACTAAATGAACACTCTAACTTGTTAGTAATGACAATATATATTGCTATTATGACTATAGGCAGTGGATTATTCCAATCACCTAATAATTCTTTAGTTATGTCTACAGTGTCAAGAGATAAGCTGGGAATTGCAGGTAGCGTAAATGCTTTGATAAGAAACTTGGGAATGGTTGTAGGAATAGCTATGGCTACTACACTTTTATACAACAGAATGAGTGCTAAAGTAGGATACCATGTAATAAACTATGTTGCTGGAAGAGATGATGTATTTGTTTACGGCATGAGAGTAGTTAACATTGTATCGGCAATAATCTGTATAGTTGGAGCAGTTATAACAGCTGGAAGACTAGCAAAGAGCAGAGCTAGTGAAAAGGCTGAGACAGAGGCAGCATAAAAGAGGTGGAGTAAATGCAGTTTTTAAGCAAATATATAAAAAAATATTGGAAACTCTTTTGTACTGCTGTTGCATGCTTAACGCTTGAAGCTATGTGTGATTTGATGCAGCCAACCATAATGTCCAAAATAGTGGATATAGGTGTAGCCAATAAACAAATGAATTATGTTTTGCGTATGGGAGCAGTAATGATTTTCATTACTGCTTTAGGCGCTGCTGCTGCGGTTAGTCGTAACATAGTATCAAGTAATGTATCTCAAAAATTTGGTGCAGAATTAAGATCAGATTTATTTAAAAAAATACAAAGCTTTTCTTTTGATAATATTGATAAATTTGAAGGGGCTTCTTTGGTAACAAGACTTACTAATGATGTTACTCAGGTTCAGAATTTTGCAAATGGACTTATGAGGGTGTTTGTTAAAGCTCCACTTCTATGTATAGGCAGCGTTATTATGGCAGCTCGTCTTAATTCTCATCTGGCATTAATTCTCTTGGTGGTTATACCAATAATAGCTGTTCTTATAACAATAAATATGAATGTGGGCTATCCATTCTTTATAAAGGTACAAAAATCCTTAGATAAGGTTAATAGCGTTATGAGAGAATATTTGTCTGGAGTAAGAGTGGTAAAGGCATTTAATAGATTTGACTATGAAACTCGTCGTTTTGGAAAAGCAAATGATGAGCTGGCAGGGGTCTCCACCAGCGCTATGAGGATTATGGCTGTTTTTTCACCTGGTATAACCTTCACCGTTAATTTCGGAATAATTGCAGTATTATGGCTAGGTGGATTGCGCGTTAGCAGTGGAAATATGCAGGTTGGTCAAATAATAGCTTTTATAAATTATATGACACAAATACTTTTTTCTTTGATGATGATATCCTTTGTGTTCACTATGTTTGTTAGAGCTAGGGCTTCAGCGGAACGTATTGGAGAAGTATTTGATGAAGAAAACAATATGAAGAATGTTGAAATAAAAAGTGCAGCAGTTCAAGTAAAAGGAAGAGTGGATTTTGAGCATGTTCATTTCGCTTATTCAGGAACTTCTGGTGAAGCTGTTTTGAAAGACATTAATTTTATCTGCATGCCTGGGGAAACAGTAGGAATTATTGGTTCCACTGGATCGGGAAAGAGCAGTCTTGTAAATCTAATCCCTCGTTTTTATGATGTGACATCTGGTTGTGTTAAAGTGGATGGTATTGACGTAAGGAATATGGATACAAAAATATTGAGACAAAAGATAGCTGTTGTACCCCAAAAAACAGTGCTATTTACCGGTACTGTCATGGATAATTTAAGATGGGGTAAGGAAGATGCTAACTTAGAGGAAATGACGGAGGCTTGCAGGATTTCACAGGCTCATGAATTTATTTCTTCCACTCCAGAAGGCTATAATACTAGAATAGGTCAGGGAGGAGTTAACTTTTCAGGAGGTCAAAAGCAGCGTGTTTCTATTGCTCGTGCACTTATTAGAAAACCTGAAATTCTTATATTTGATGACTCCACTAGTGCGGTAGATATGCTTACTGAATCAAAGATAAGAGAGGGCTTAAAAAAATATTTAAAAGGGTTAACTTGTATTATTATTGCTCAGCGTATTACATCTGTTATGAATGCCGATAAAATTGTTGTATTGGATAATGGAGAAATAGTTGGCATAGGAAACCATGAAGAACTTATGAAAAGCTGTAGTGTTTATCAGGACATATATCGTTCGCAGCTAGGCAGAGATAGTAAGGAGGTTTAACGTGATATGGCAAGGGAAAATGAAAGAAATAATCAGCAAGGGAACATTCCAGCTGCCCTTGGTGCAGCTATGCCTGGCAGACGAGGGGGAGGTCCTAGAGGCATGATGCCTATAGTTAAACCAAAGAATTTTAAAAGGACCTTAGCAAGGCTGTGGACGTATTTTGGCAGTCAGCGAAAGTTGTTATTAATAATTTTTATGTTTATTATAATTGACTCTGCCTTAGGTTTATCAATTCCATACCTAATAGGACGATCAGTAGATGCCATGTCTAAAGCTGGCGGCCATGTAGATTTTAGCATGCTGGAGATAATGGTATTAACCTTAGCTGCGGCATATATTGGAGACACTATACTTACCTTTCTTCAAGGCTGGCTTATGGCAGGAGTATCTCAAAAAATAGTTAAAGGTTTAAGAAAAACTCTTTTTGATAAGCTTCAAAAGCTTCCAATAGCATTTTTTGATATTCATACCCATGGTGAGGTTATGAGCAGATTATCAAATGACATAGACAATGTAAGTACCACAATATCTCAATCTACCATACAATTGATGACAGGAGCTATTACTATTGCAGGTTCCTTTATAATGATGCTTATACTGAGTCCAACGCTTACCTTATCAAGTATAATAACTGTACCTATGGTATTTATACTAACACGTACAATAGCGAAGAAGACTCAAGTGTTATTTAAGAGTCAACAGATGGAACTTGGAAAGCTTAATGGACATATTGAAGAAACAATTTCAGGACTTCAGGTGGTGAAAGCTTTTAACCATGAGGATAAAGCTATTGAACAATTTGATGAGGTAAACTCAAGGTTGTGCGAAGTAGGTTTAAAGGCACAGATATGGTCTGGTTATATAATGCCGATGATGAACGTCATTAATAATATAGGTTTTGCAGCAGTGGCAGCAGTAGGAGGAGCTTTAGCTGTAAATAACATAATAACTGTAGGAATAATAGCCAGCTTTTTGAGTTATTCAAGACAGTTTTCAAGACCTTTAAATGATTTAGCCAATATATTTAATACTCTTCAATCGGCAGTAGCAGGGGCTGAGAGGGTGTTTGATATAATAGACGAAAAGGAAGAGCCAGAGGATTCTAAGGCAGCGGTGGAGCTAAAACAGCCTAAAGGTCATGTGGTATTTAATAAGGTTTCCTTTGGTTATCGCAGTGGTGTACCTATTTTGAAAAATATAAATTTTCAAGCTCCAAAGGGCAGCAGTATAGCCCTAGTAGGACCTACTGGTGCAGGTAAAACAACTATAGTGAATTTATTAACAAGATTCTATGATGTTACTGAAGGAAGCATTTCTATAGATGGAAGAGATATACGTGAATATACCAGAGACAGCCTTAGAAAATGTTTTGGAATAGTACTTCAAGACACATATCTTTTTTCAGGCACCATTAGGGAAAATATTAAATATGGAAGATTAGACGCTGTTGATGAAGAGATGGAGAGAGCTGCAGCCATGGCTAATGCAGATGTATTTATAAAAAGGCTGCCCAAGGGGTATGATACGGTGCTTTCAGAGAGCGGCAGTAATTTAAGCCAAGGCGAAAGGCAGCTTTTAGCCATAGCCAGAGCAATATTGTCTAACCCATCCATACTGATATTGGATGAGGCTACTAGCAGTGTAGATACTCGTACTGAGCTTAATATACAGGAGGCTATGTTAAAGCTTATGAAGGATCGTACCAGTTTCATAATAGCTCATAGATTAAGTACTATTCGGGATGCTGATACAATAATGGTAATAGACCATGGTGAAATTGTGGAAAGTGGAAATCATGATGAACTTATAAGCCAAAGAGGAGTATATTATAGTATGTATTCTAATCAATTTAGTAATGTTTTAGAAAATTGATGGTACATTATCATATAGCTCTGGAGGTATATGTATATGGGTTATTTTAATTCAATAGATGTAAATGTAATTGACGGCCTGCTTGGAAGAGTCAATTTAATAGACGTTAGAGAGCCTTATGAGTACAAGAGCGGACACTTACCTACAGCTAAAAATATACCAATGAACAAGATTATTTCTGATCCCGGAAAGTATTTGGATAGATCAAAAAGGTATTATATTATCTGTCAATCTGGGGGCAGGAGTCTAAGAACCTGCACTTTTCTTTGGCAGAAAGGATATGATGTTATAAATGTAGCTGGTGGTACAGGGAGCTACAGAGGAAAATTAAGAAAATAAATTAAATTCAGTTATTTATTGGATTCTAAAGGTCTGTGGGACTAAAGCTTTTTGAACCAATTTATTTTGGGGGAGAGCAGCTAAATTACCACAGGCTTTTTATATTAATACATTGACAAAACATAAGCATTGAATTAATATAAGTACATAAGTAACCGCTAATGTATCCACATGTCAAAAAGTTAGTAATTTGCATTCACTATGGTGGATTTAGAAAAAATCATTATGTGTTTAATAAACTGGAGGTAGCAGTATGCTAGAAAAAGCTAAAGAAATATCAGAATTGCTTAAGGTATTATCCAATGAAAATAGATTAGCAATAGTATGTCATTTAATAGAGCGGCCCATGACAGTAAGTGAGCTTCATGAGAGGCTAAGTCATGTTACACAGCCAGCTTTATCTCAGCATCTAACCTTATTAAAGGCTAATAAAATATTGGAATCAAGTAAGAGCGGGCTTTCAATTACTTATTCAATACAAGATAAACGAATAATAAATATAATAAATGAATTAAAGAAAAATTACTGTGACATAGATTAAAATGTTTGTAACAAAAATCCAGAGAATACAATCTGGATTTTTTTATTTTAAGCAGCTTTATGTAGGAAAACTATGAGATAATAAAATTTTTATTAAAGAGTTGACAAGAGAAAAATATTTGTGTATTATAAGTATATAAGTAATTGCTAATATATAAATAAAGCGATGTATAATTTGGGAGGTAGAAATATGTTTTCATTTTTATTTAAGAATAGTGTAAATTCAGTTAATGTAAATGAGTTAGATGGATTATTAGGAAAAATAAATTTAATAGATATTAGAGAACCATATGAATATAAGAGCGGACATTTGCCTACAGCTAAAAATATTCCAATGAATAATATTATCGCTGAACCAGAAAAGTATTTAGATAAATCAAAAGAATATCATATTATTTGTCAATCTGGAGGCAGAAGCTCAAGAGCTTGTGGTATCTTAAAGGAAAGAGGATTTAATATTGTAAATGTATCTGGAGGAACTGGAGGCTACAGAGGCAGTTTAAAAAAATAACATATAAATTTGGGAGGTAATTAATATGGCGAAGGTAATTAATAAGGTAGAATTTCAGGATAATGTTATAAAAGGGGAAGGTGTTGTCTTAGTGGACTACTTTGCTCAGTGGTGTGGTCCATGTAAAATGATCGCTCCTATATTGGATGAATTATCCCAGGAGCTGGATGGTAAAGTAAAAATATTCAAGGTTGATGTGGATCAAAGCAGCGAATTATCAAGGGAATATAATATAATGGGTGTACCAACTATGCTAATATTTAAGAATGGTAAAGAAGTTGATAAAATTGTAGGATTTGTACCAAAGAGTACTTTAAAAGCTAAATTAGAATACTGGAATAATTAAGGGAGGATGAGTATTATGAATAAACCATCAGAATATCACAAGCAGGGTTTTACTTGTGGAGAGGCTGTAATTAAGGCTTTTAATGAAAAGAACAACACTAACATTCCAATAGGCTTAGGAA
The DNA here is from genome assembly GCA_030706015.1 of Bacillota bacterium. Lineage (GTDB taxonomy): Bacteria > Bacillota > Clostridia > Clostridiales > Clostridiaceae > JAUZPI01. The sequence goes on along the minus strand of JAUZPI010000078.1, from coordinate 9,049 downwards.
GCGGTATGGGAACAGGATTCACTGTAGGCAGTGTTTGTGGAGCAGTAGGGGCAGCTGCAGTTATTATAGGTTCTTTAAAAGGAAGAGAAAGCAACGAGGAACAAAATGAGGCAAGAGGTCTTACAAATAAGTTAATAAAAGATGTAAGAGAGAAATATGGCTCAGAGAACTGTGTGGATTTAAAGAAGAATGGTATAAGCTGTGCTGAAATTGTAGAGTATACCTTTGAAAATTTAAACAAGATATTTGAAAAGTAACCATAAAAATAATCCAAAGCTGCTGGATTTAGTCCAAGCAGCTTTTTTAGAATAAATATTTTTATTCATTATTGTTGACAACTCTAAAATATTATGACTATAATTTAAGTAAATTGAATAAGCAGTTTCTGGTACTATTTTTAGTTTAATAGGGAAAGTGGTGAAAATCCACTACAGCCCCCGCTACTGTATACGGCGACAAGTTCTGTTTCCACTGGAGCCATCCGGGAAGGGAGAAGGAGGAAGACCCGTTAGTCAGGAGACCTGCCAAAAACTGAGCGAAGCCTTCGGAGGGAAAGGAAGTAGCGTGGATGGATTATATTATGTAAATATATTTCTTGCGGGATTTTTTTTGCAGTTTTATAGGATATTACGCCCCTAACCTTTAAGGTTAGGGGCTATTTTAATTATATGGAGGAATTATTATGAGTTTATTAAACGAGACATTAGAAAGTATAAAGCCGAATTATGAAGATAAAGTGTTAGAGGCGCAAAAAAGATTAGATGGATTACTAAAACCTATTGGAAGTCTTGGGGTTCTTGAAGAAATGGCAGCAAAAATGGCTGGAATAACAGGTAAATTGAACAATAGTATAAACAAGAAAAATATAATTATAATGTGTGCAGATAATGGAGTTACAGAGGATGGGGTAAGTTCCTGCCCCCAAAACTTAACAGCAATTATGACAGAAAATTTTATAAAAGGAATAACAGGGGTTTGTGTATTAGCTGACCACGGAAATTCAGAGTTAACTGTAGTGGATGTTGGAGTAAATGCTGATCTAAAGAATAAAAAAATAATTAAAAGAAAAGTTGCTTATGGTACTAAAAATATGTCCAAGGAACCGGCTATGACAAGAGAAGAAGCTATTAAAGCAATTGAAGTCGGTATAGAGATGGTGGATAAATTAGTAAAGGAAGGCTATGACCTGCTAGGAACTGGTGAAATGGGCATAGGAAATACCTCAACAAGTTCTGCTGTGTTAAGTGTTTTATCGGGCATGAGTGTAGATGAAGTGGTTGGCAAAGGTGCAGGTTTAACAGAGGAACAATATGATAATAAAAAAGCTGTGATAAAAAAGGCTATAGAAATTAATCAACCTGACAAAGAGGATGTAATAGATGTTATAGCAAAAGTAGGGGGCTTAGATATAGCTGGTTTATGCGGCTGCTTCTTAGGAGCAGCAAAGAACAGAGTTCCAATTGTTATAGATGGATTTATATCCTCAGCTGCGGCTCTTTGTGCATATAGATTAAATCCACATGCAAGAGATTTCATGTTCGCTTCTCATTTATCAGCTGAACCAGGGGCAATTTATATGATGAAGGAATTGGGGCTTCAGCCATTTTTACATTTAAACATGAGATTGGGAGAAGGTACAGGATGTCCGCTTGCCTTTAACATAATTGAAGCATCACTCAAAGTGATAAACAATATGGCAAGTTTTGAGGAACTAACTATAGATACTGATTATTTAGTAGATATAAGGTGATAAATATGTCAAGAATAATATTAGTAACCGGTGGTGCAAGAAGCGGAAAAAGCAGTTTTGGAGAATCAATTTATGATGGACTAAAGGATGTTGTTTACATAGCTACAGCAAAAATATACGATAAGGAAATGGAAGAAAGAGTACAGCAGCATAAGCAGTCAAGGCCAAGTCAATGGAATACCTTTGAAGGAACTTATGATTTATACAATGCGATTGGAGAATTTAAAAATTATATATTGGATTGCTTGGCTGTTATGACTTCTAATATAATGTTTGACATAACTGCTGAGTATGAACGTATACCTGTTGAAAAGCAAAAAGAAGTTGAGGATAGGGTAGTACAGGAAATAGAAAAACTAATAAGCAAAATTACTAGTATAGAAGGAAATCTTGTTATGGTAACTAACGAAGTGGGCTGGTCCATAGTACCAGAGAATCATGTGGCAAGGGTATATAGGGATATTTTAGGCAGGGTAAATCAAAGAGCAGCAAAGCTTTGTTCCGAGGTTTATCTTGTAACCTGCGGTATTCCTATGAGGATTAAATAGTATGTTAAAACCGTTAATACTTGCCCTTCAATTTTTAACAAGATTGCCTGTAAATATATCAGTAGACTTTGAAAGAGAAAATATAAGCAGAAGTACAATATTTTTTCCTTTGGTAGGCATGCTTATAGGAGCAATAGCAGCGGTTATATTTTATTTATTAAGCTTTATTAATAAAGATTTAGCAGCTTTAGCAGGTGTTTTTACTTTAGTTATGGTGACAGGGGGATTACACATTGATGGACTGTCAGATACCGCAGATGGATTTTTTTCATCCAGACCAAAGGAAAAAATTCTAGAGATAATGAAAGACAGCAGGGTAGGAGCCTTTGGAGTTATAGCAATAATATTTGATATTCTTTTCAAATTTGTACTCCTAAAAAATATGCAAACCTTAATTGGAGTAATGGCTCTTACTTTATCCTGCGGCATAGGCAGAAGCATGATAGCTCTAATGTTTTCCTTTGGAAAAACTGCAAGACCAGGAGGACTTGGTGAGCTTTTTATGAATAAAAATTCTAAAAAGTACTTTGTTATTGCAGTACTAATTTTTATCATAATAGGTTGTTTTCTTGGTAAAATAGGATTTTTAGCGGCATTATTTGCAGCTCTTATATTTACTTTATTATTTATGAGATATTCTTATAAGCTTATAGGGGGCTTAACAGGAGATGTATATGGTGCAAACTGTGAATTATGTGAGATTGTAAGTCTTATTGTATTTTTAGTAGCAGCAAAATTTATATAATTAGCGGAGGAAGTTTAGAATGAGCAAGATTCTTAGAAAAAAAATACTAAGTATTTTATTCGGTTTTATATTTACAGCAGTATTTTTATCTGGCTGCGGAAGTGTACAATCTAAAGATTCTAGCAGTAAGGTTACTGGAAATAGTGTCTACCCTTTAACCATAACAGATACCTATAAAAGAAAAGTTACTATAGATAAAAAGCCCACTACAATAGTATCTTTAGCTCCAAACATAACTGAAATAGTTTATGCCTTAAATGCTTCTGATAGATTAAAAGGAAGAACGGATTATTGTGATTATCCTAAGAGTGTAAGCAGTGTTCCATCAGTAGGGAATATAACTGACCCTAGTGTGGAGAAAATAGTGGAACTGAAACCTGATGTGGTTATAGCTTCAAACCTTACAAAGAAAGATATAATAGATAAACTTGAAAAGCTAAATATAAAGGTTGTTGCACTGCATGGCAGCGAAGATCTAGAAGGAGCCTATGATACTATTGAAAAGGTTGGTCAAATACTAGATGAGAATAATAATGCAAACAAAATAGTATCAGATATGAAGAACAAGGTTGATAATATAGAAAACAAGGTCAAGGCTGCAAAAAAGCCTAAAGTTTATTATGTAGTTAGTTATGGTCAATATGGAGACTATACCGGCGGTAAAGGAACTTACGTAGATAAAATGATATTAGCAGCCGGAGGAAACAATATTGCAGAAGATGCTGAAGGATGGAAATACAGCTTAGAAAAAGTGGTAGAGCATGATCCTGAAATAATAGTTTGTTCAAAATATTTTGATACAAAAGCTGGGCTGATAAATGCTAATGGATATAGGGATTTATCTGCTGTAAAATCAGGTAAGGTGTTTGAAATAGATAATAATCTTTTAGATAGACAAGGACCAAGAATGGCAGATGGACTTGAAGCCTTAGCTAAGATAATTCATCCAGAACTTTTTAAATAAATTATAATGGGGAAGATAAATGGATCATTTACGCTTTAAAAAGCATTATAAATTAATACTAATTGCAGCTTTAGCCATACTAATATTTTTGATTGCTGCATCAGTTACTTTCGGTGTAGCCAATATTAGTATTATAGATTCTTATAAAATAATGATGTCTAGGTTGCCTCTTATCGGAAGTTTTATAAGTACCAAAGGTATAAATGAAGCATATATTCAAATAATTTTGTATATAAGACTTCCAAGGATACTTCTTGGTGTCTTTGTAGGTATGGGACTTTCGGCAGTAGGGGCTGTATATCAAGCAATATTCAAAAATCCAATGGCAGATCCATATGTACTTGGAGTGTCCTCAGGCTCTGCCTTGGGTGCAGCTCTTGCTATATTTTTAGGGTTAGATACAACCATTATGGCTGTTAGCGGAACTACCTTGTTTGCATTTTCATTTGCAATACTAACTACTTTTATAGTGTACAGTATAGCTTCTGTGGGACATAAGGTCTCCACAGCAAATCTGCTGCTTACTGGTGTAGCAGTAAGCTTTTTTATGTCCTCTATAATATCTGTTATTATGATAATTGATAGAAATCAGATTGATAAAATAGTATTTTGGACTATGGGAAGCTTAGCATCAGCTACTTGGCAGCAGGTTGTATTTCTAGCCATTTTATGCTCAGCATTAATAATGTGTATATTGTTTTTTGCAAGAGATTTAAATGTAATATTAGTAGATGAAGAAGCGGCGAAAACTATGAGCGTGGATAATGAAAAAGTAAAAAAGATAATGCTTATTCTCTGTTCACTTATGGTAGCCTCTGTAGTAGCTGTAAGTGGTATTATTGGATTTGTAGGACTTATAATCCCTCATGCAGTCAGAATTTTTTCTGGTTCGGATAACAGAAGACTAATTCCATTAACTGCTGTTGCAGGTGCTGCTTTTATGATAATGTCTGACACTATAGCCAGAACCATTTTAGCTCCCTCTGAGATACCTGTTGGAGCAATAACAGCTTTGTTTGGAGCTCCTTATTTTTTATTTCTTCTTTCAAAGAATAAGAAGAAGGTGTTTTAATATATGAAAAAAGAAAAACTTCACATTAGGCTTAATAATTTAAGGTACAGCATTAATGATAAGGTAATACTCAAGGATATATGTTTAAAAATAGAGTCAGGTTGTTTTTGCAGTATAATAGGACCTAATGGTTCAGGAAAAACAACTCTTCTTAAGAATATTTCAACCATATATAAGCCTGACAGAGAAAGCATATACATTGGTGAAAAAGATGTAACTGATATTACTCCAAAGGAACTAGGAAAAAATATATCCTTTGTTAAACAGCAGGTGGACTCGGAATTTGACTTTATAGTAATGGATATGGTCTTGATGGGAAGAAATCCTCATATTAATAGATTTTCTAAGGAAAGCAAAAGGGATATTGAAATAGTAGAACAGGCTATGAAACTAACAAACGTTTTTCATTTAAAGGATGAAAATATTAAGTGTCTTAGTGGAGGAGAAAAACAAAGAGTTATGATTGCCCGGGCAATAGCTCAGCAGGGAAAAATAATATTATTAGATGAGCCTACCTCCCATCTTGATATTTTTCATCAGCTGGAGATTTTAGATTCTATAAAAAGGATAAATAATGAATATGGTGTTACAGTTGTTTCTGTGCTGCATGACTTAAATTTAGCAGCACAGTATAGTGATTATCTTATTATGGTTAATAACGGAAAGATAGCAGCTTATGGAAGACCTGAACAAGTGCTGAAAAGTAATTTACTAAAGGAAATATATAAGGTTGATATGATGATATTGGAGCATCCAGTAACTAAAAAGCCATTAATTGTACCTATTTCAGTCAGCTTATAGTAATTGCAATTTCCTTATAAATAAAAACTATCAGATTTTAAGCCTGATAGTTTTTATTTATGTTAGTTAGTTTGAGTTGTATTTTGAGAATTTCCTTGTTGATTGTTGTTTTGACGATTTGCAAAATTGCCCATAACTTTTTTCATAACCGCGTCGGCTTGAGCTTGAGTTATTGTACCATCACTTACTAGGCTTGATAATGGGTTAAAACCACCATTTCTAGGTCTGTTCTGGCCATTATTTTGATCATTTCCCTGGGAGTTATTTTGATTACTGTTTTGGTTATTATTTTGGTTATTGCTGCCATTTTGTTGTCTTCTTTGTCCATTTCCTCTTTGAGCTGTAAGAGCAGTTACAATCTTATCAGCCTGTGCTTGTGTTACAGTTTTGTCATCTACAAGGGATTTAATGTTAGTCTCAATTTGTTCTTTTCTCTTAGCGGGGTCAAAGCCTTGCCTATTTTGTCCATTTCCATTGTTTGCTTGAACTTGATTGCTATTGTTAGCATTATTATTGCTGCTTTGACAGCCTGTTAAAGAGAACATAGATATAATTGCGATAATACTAGCTGCAACTGCGCCAGTTAAAAACTTAGATTTCTTCATAAAAAACACCGTCCTACACACAAATTTTTTCTCTCGATCTCAGATCGAGCTTTCATTCATTAACTTATATAACGAATAAAGTAATCTAGCAGCACTGGGGATATACAGAGATATCAGCAGCTAATAATATCTGCCAATCTCAGATCGAGTTTTCGTTTTTGATTACAATTAGAATTATAAAATAAATTTGTGGATTTTTTGTGACTAAATAGTGAAAAAATTTTCTTATTTTAATTTTTATAAAAGGTATAAGCCAGACTCATGCCCGGCTTATGCGTTAAATTCAACTATGGCTTTAAATAAATCACCATCAATTATTATATTAAGTTTACCACCCTGAAGCTCTACAATACTTTTTGCTATAGCAAGTCCTAAGCCTGAACCTTCCGTATTTCTTGATTTATCACCGCGTTTAAATCTTTCAAAAATTTCGTCTACATCGAAATCTAGTTCATAAGCTGAGATGTTTTTTACTGTAAGTATAATTTTATTTTCATTTTGAGATAAATCAATGTAAACTCGTGTATTTGGCTGAGAATACTTAAGTGTATTATTAATAAGATTTTCAAACACTCTCCAAGTTTTTTTGCCATCCAGATTAGCGTAAATTTTTTGTTTTGGGGCATCCACCTTAAAAGTTAGAGTTGACCCTATTATCTTTTCTTCAAATTCAGCTAAGGACTGATTTAATAGTGCACCTACATCGATTTTTTCTAAATTAAGCTCCACTTCTCCGCTGGAAAGCTTTGAGGCTTCAAATAAATCCTCGATAAGTACTTTTAACCGCTCGGTTTTTCTAGCTAATATTTCTACATAGTCTTGCATTTCTTCTTTGGATAATTCCTCTCTTTTTAATAAATCAACATAATTTATTATAGAGGTAAGGGGGGTTTTTAAGTCGTGAGAAACATTTGTTATAAGCTCAGATTTTAATCGTTCACTTCTTATTTGTCCTTCTAAGGATTTCTTAAAGCCTTGTTTCATATTGTTTATGTTATTGGTTAGTTTTCCAAGATAGCCTTTTTGTTTTGTGTCTATTACATAGTCTAAATTACCTGAAACTATTTCATCAGTTCCTCTTAGAATATCACTAAACAGAGTTATTTTTCTAATTATATAAGGCAGAACTGTTAGAACATAGCTTATTATTGATAATATAAAACCAGTAGGTATGTCATGTTCTAACATTAACATCATAATCCCACCAAAGATGAAATTGATTATTATAAAGATTAGCACCTTTAATAGAATAAGTTTATAAGCAGTAGTACCTGAAAAAATTATTTTAAAAGAGTAAATTATACTTTTATACCATTGCTGCTTCAATTCTTCTTTTTTCTTTATTAGAAGGTAAAAATCCCAAGCACAAATAAGTATATAAATAAAAATTGCTGTAAGTTGAGTAAGTATAACAAAATGCCTTAAACCTATTGGAAAGTAAAAGAAGTTTGTTGTATTATTAATGAAATATGCTGCTAATAACACAGAAAGAATAAAACTTCCTAATCTTAATTCTATAGGTATTTTTCTTAAAATAAATAGCGGCTTTGATACAAAATTATAGGATAATCTATTTGTTTTTTTCAAATATAAAAGTATGGTTACACAAGCAATTATACTTACTACAAGCAAAATTACTTCCTTTATAACCCTTGTCTTTATAGAATTGTAGTAATTATAGTTTTCATGTGTTTGGCTATAGCCTTCGACACTTTTTGGAATAATTAGATAGCCGTTAAAAGAATCTGATATAGATAAACTTGTAATTCCGGCTAATGAACCATCACCCTTTGAATCATCAGGGAATTTTAGACTATACAGAGCATTTTTCTTTATATAGGAATTGATATTTGTAACATTGTTTAGGTTAGTATAAATTTCACCTGTTTTTTCATTCTTTATATAATATTTTATCGATTTTCTGTTATCAACAGCTTTCTTTATGTTTTCATAATCTTTAGTAAAATAACCTAATAGAAGCTGCCTTACTTCCTCTGGAGTTTTACCATAATATTTTTTTGCTTCATCAATTTTTTTGTTTTTTTCCTCTGTAAGACTGTCTGCTTTTAGCTTATCATTGCTGGCTTGGGCTTGATAGATCAACTGATTATATTGAGTATCGAGTTCAGCTAATCTACTTGTTATCAGTTGCTGATATTGAGCTGACGCTGCATTTACTTCGTTAATAGTTACTTTGGTAATATCTTCTCTTTTATCATAATCTTTATAGGTTACCAATAGAGGTCTCAACATAGAATAATAATATTCATTAAGTTCTCTCTTAAATTGTTCACTATTAAAATACGCACTATTAGATAAATATTTTCTGTGACTTATAATATCAGATGCAGTTAAAATTGAAAGTGCTGCCATATAAATAGCAATTATTAAAACTATTATGTTAAAGTATTTATTTTTCCACCTTATATCCAATGCCCCACACCACCTTTAAATATTTTGGTTCTTTAGGATTAATCTCTATTTTTTCTCTTATTCTTCGAATATGAACCGCAACGGTATTCTCCGCATTAAAGCAGGGTTCATTCCACACCTTCTCGTAAATT
>JAUZPI010000077.1 GCA_030706015.1 Bacillota bacterium | reverse complement strand
TACCGAGGGTTCGAATCCCTCTCTTTCCGCCATTAAAACTTTGTCGTGCTAGATGGGGAGTCAGCGGTGCCTTGTAACCTGCAATCCGCTATAGCAGGGTTGAATTCCTGGTCTAAGGCTTTAACATGTGGAGCCTGACCTATATAAGTGGTGTTGAGAATTGGGTCCCACGCAACGGAAATTCATGAACCCCGTCAGGTCCGGAAGGAAGCAGCGGTAAGTGAACACTTCCGTGTGCCGTGGAACAACCTGATTTGAGCTAACTGTATAGGTAACGTCCATATGTTACTGTCGAAGCCAGGTGCACGGCATTACATAAAACTAATGATGATATATAAGTGCTTAAGGCACTTTTTTTGTTATTCAAAAGCTTAGATGAAAGCAAAAAAGAGACTAAAATAGTCTCGAATAAATCTAGTACTAATTAATTGTTTAATTCATTGAATAATTCTTCTGGCGGTTATAAATCTAGTCTGCCAGAAGCTTGTAGTTATATCGGTTATTTTCACTGTATCTCCTGTTTTAGGACTATGAATCATCTTCCCGCCTCCTAAATAAATCCCAACGTGAGAAATACGTCCATCTCCCGCAAGTGAGAAGAATACAAGATCTCCTGGCTGTAAATTACCCATTGATACAGCTACTCCTTGAGTTGCTTGGTCTCTAGAAACTCTATTTAGATCATAGCCAGCAGCTCTATAAGAATACTGAGTAAAACCTGAACAATCAAAGCCACCATCTTGCAGCGACTTTCCTCCCCATACATAGGGAGTACCTACGAGAGATTTAGCAGTGTTAATTACGATATTTATTTTTCCTTGCCGAATAGATGCTGCATCTATTTTTAAATAGGCGTTACTAACCCATCCCACAGTACCGTTAGATAATTGAATTTTATACCAGCCATTAATCGCATCAAGAACCTTTACACTATTGCCTTGAAGTAATTTAGAGATAATGGAGTTAGTAGTAGAAGGACCGCTTCTAACATTAAGCCTAGTAGCAGTTACAATTCCCTTTGCACCAAGGCTGGCAAAGGAGAGGGGTTGATTACTAATTTGCTGAGAGGCTGTGGGCGGAGCATCTGCCGCATGTACTTTTGTATTTGGTATAAAGGGAATGCTAGCTACTACTAATGTACCAAGTATTAATTTTACAGAGGTCACTTTAATATCTGTAAACTTTTCTTCAATTATATCTCTTATTACATAATCTATTTCTGGGATGTTATCTTTAATATTAGAAAGAAGTTCGATTGAAAACTCCACATCATTGGGATTTAAAAATATCTCAACCACATAGCCATCTTTATCATTAACTAATTTACAATCTGTGTACCAACTCATATTTTCACCTGCTTTTATCCATTAGTAAACTAAATTTTAAATTTATAATTCCCAAATAAAAAGGGAATAAACCTAATAAGTTTAATGTTATAAACAAATTTTTAAGTGTGAGAAGTGCATAGAAATTGTTATACTTTAGGTTAAACAGAGTTCTATAAATTTTAGGCTTATGGTATTATACTTATTAGCTAGAGATAAAACGTGGTTAATTGAATTTGGAGGGGTGTAGATGAGTAGGATAGAATGTATATTGTTTGATTGTATGGAAACCTTGGTAGATATAAAGGAAGCTCCAGAATTAAAGGAATATGATGCTATTTGGGCTTTTGAAGGTTCAGGTAATGAAGGTTATTGGAAAGACTTTGATGAATTTTTAAGAGATTATAAAACAGCAAAGTGTTTTCTTGAGGATAAATGTCCTAACTATAAAGAATATGAGATGAGTGAACGATATCATCATTTGCTAAAAGATAAAATAGGAGAAGAGCATGGTGATTTTGAAGAGGCCATAACCAACTTCGCTAAAATTTACTGGGAAAATTATAGTTCAAGATGTTATGTTAGAGATGAGGTTAAAGCTGTACTAGAAAGGCTATCAAAAAGATATACTTTAGGTATTGTATCCAATTTTAAGGTAAGCGGAGGAGTAGAGGATTTATTAGAAAAGACAGGTATATCACATTTCTTTAAGACAGTTACTGTATCTGTAAATGTTGGCTGGAGGAAACCTAATCCTAATATTTATAACATTGCAAGTGATAGCTTAGGGTTAAAAAGCAGTGAAATTATCTTTGTAGGCGATGATTTTAAATGTGATTATGAAGGACCAAGAAATATAGGCATAAAATCCATTCTATTAGATAGATCAGATAAGTTTTCACATATAGAAGATAGAGTAAGGGATTTTTATGAACTAGAAAAGGTTTTATAGAGTTAGCCTTGAAAGGTTATTTTATAATGTTGAGAAGGTGGGTTATATGATGAAAAAAGACCGTAGTAGAATAATATACTTATTTCTTGTATTTATAGTAATTATATTAGGTCTAGGTTCTAGAAAGTATGCTGGTGTTATGCCCAGCTGGGTTGGGGAATATGCTGGAGATGCGCTGTGGGCTTTGATGGTTTTTCTAGGTATAGGATTTATATTTAAAACTTGGACAACCTTAAAAACTGCATTAGCAGCAATAGTATTTTCTTATATTATAGAAATAAGCCAGCTATATCACGCACCTTGGATTGATAGTATCAGAGCAACTCGTTTAGGTGGATTAATTTTAGGTTTTGTTTTTTTATGGAGTGATTTAGTGTGCTATACAATAGGAATATTAATAGGAGTAATATTAGAATTATTCATTTTAAGAGTGTTCGATTCAACAGAAATAACAGGCGGTTAGAGGAAATAGAGCTTTTGAGCTGGAGGTGTATTATTATTAATTTCTTTAACATTATAGTAACTTCGTTATTAATCTTAGCAGCAGCAGTAGTACATGGGGTGGCGGGTTTTGGTTTTCCATTGATAGTGGTTCCTGTGCTGTCCATGCTTACAGGAGATATAAAGACTGTTGTACCATTTGTGGCAGCAAATTGTTTTATTATTGATTTATTTATATTATTTAATATGAAAAAGCATGTGGAAGTGAGGTCAATCCTACCTTTAATCATTTCAGGCATTATTGGAATCCCCTTTGGATTATATATATTGACGACTATTAATGTAAAGCTGCTAAAGATAGCTGTAGGTGTTATAATAGTTTTTTTTGGTTTGGCTATGCTCAAAGGACTAAGCATAAAGGTTAGAAATGAAAACAGAGCACTTGCTTTTACAGGATTCTTTAGTGGATTGTTAAATTCAAGTTTATCACTTGGAAGACCGCCAGTGGCACTGTTTTTTTCCAATCAAAATATAGGGAAAGATAAGTTTATAGCCAACTTGGCTATATATGCAGGAATCTTAGATTTTATAAGTATAGTTCTATTTCTTTGGAGAGGCTTAATAAATAAGCAGGGAGTAGAAAATATTCTTGAATTTTTACCTATGCTCATTATAGGATTATTTATTGGTAAAAGGTTATCTAGCCGGGTAAGTCAGAAGGTATTTAGAGGGATAGTAATTGCTATCATAGTAAGTATGGGAATGTATACATTTCTTTCAGCATTAATTTAGTAATTTTTAGAGTAGTTGTACGGGAATGCAGCGGGACTGTGTAGTAAGGATTTGTATAATAACAGGTATATTATCCTATACACAGTCCATTTTGTTATTTTATTTTTCCTAGTCGTATTGTTTGTAGTATTCTATTAGCCAACTCCCTGCTATCAACGTTGTAATTTCCTGCGGTGTATTTTTTTCCGAGTTCCTTAACTGTGTCATTTGCTGCTCCAGAATTTAGTTTAATAGCCCTTAAAATAGCTTGGAAGTCTTGGGAGTTATTTGAGTTTGAATTGGGTTGTTTAGTTACATTATTTTTCTGTTGATTCAAAGCAGCAGATCCCTTTGCTTGCTCACCCCATACTTTCATATTAACATCTCCTCTTTTGTGAGTAATGCAGCCTTGTATAATTCAGTAATATCAATTTACAACTATTCCTTAGTTAGTATGTCGAGAAATGAATAAGAATCTTTAGTAGTATAAAATAAAAAAGGCTGCAGCACGTGGACAGCCTTTACTTATAGCTAGTGAATTAAAGCTCAATCTGAGATTGAGAGAGAACATTTGGTTATGACATCTCCTAAAATATGAAATACTGAGAGGTATTGCATGCCCAAAATAAGTTAATGAATGAAAGCTCAATCTGAGATTGAGAGAGAGTATTTGTGTACTTGCGTGGTAGTTAATTCCTCTGCTCTTGAAATAGCTTCCTCTAAGCTTGAACAAAAGTTTTCTTCCCCAACAATGTCAAAAAATCCATATTTCCTAAGCACATTTTCTGGTTGAGGTTGAAGCCCTATAAAAATTAGTCTTGTATGAGTTTTGTTACACATATCATAAAGCATTTCAAGTCCATGGTACGCTGTTGCATCCATGGCTGGAACATTACTCATTTTAACAATTAATACCTTTGAAGAGTAGTTTGTCTCACGAATTACGTTTATAAACTTATCTGCAGCTCCAAAGAAGAAGGGACCATTAATTTCATAAAAAGATATTCCATAAGGAGTAGTTACTTCAGCTAGGAACTCTGGTGCATCTTCATCTTCATTAGCATCAAATATATATTTCACATCTGATACATCCGCCATTCTCTTCATGAATAGCAGGGAAGCAAATACGATGCCGATACCTATGGCATATACTAAATCTAAAAATACTGTCAAAGAAAAAGTAACAAGGAACACAGCCGTGTCGCTCTTTGGTGCTTTTGAAAGTCGTTTAAATACCTCCCATTCTCCCATGTTATAGGATACCATTATCAATATAGCAGCCAATGTAGTCATAGGAACAAGCTTCATATAAGGTAAAAATAGTGACATTATAATTAAAAGTGATATTGAATGAACTATTCCTGCAACGGGAGTTCGTCCTCCATTTTTTATATTTGCAGCAGTTCTTGCAATGGCTCCTGTAACAGGTATGCCGCCAAAAAGAACGGAAGCTATATTTGCTGCTCCTTGAGCTATAAGTTCCATATTTGAGCGGTGCTTACCTCCTACCATGCCGTCAGCAACTACTGCAGATAATAATGATTCCACCGCTGCTAGTACCGCTATAGTAAAACCAGGTAGAAGTAAGTTCTTAATTAATTGTAAACTAACATGGGGTATGGTTGGAGCAGGTAGTGATGCTGACATAGAACCGTAGCGGCTGCCTATAGTTTCAACATTGAGATGAAATATTGCAGTAATTAATGTTGATACTATAATTGCTATAAGTGTTCCAGGAATCTTTTTATTAATCCTAGGCCATGCAAAAACAATTACTAAAGATAGAGCTCCTATAAATAGAGTTTCAAAGTTTGTTGTTGGCATGCTTTTAATATAGGCTACCCATTTAGATAAAAACTCAGAAGGTACATTATTCATTGTTAGACCTAGAAAATCCTTAATCTGAGTAGAAAAGATTGTTATAGCAATACCAGCAGTAAATCCAGAGGTAATAGGGTCTGGTATGTACTTTATTATGCTGCCAAAACGGAAGAAACCCATTAATAAAAGAAAGATGCCGGCAATAATAGTAGAGATAATTAATCCGTCTAATCCATAGGTATGAATAGTTTCATAAACTAGGATAACAAATGCGCCAGTAGGTCCACCAATCTGTACCCTGCTTCCACCAAGAAAAGAAACAATAAAACCACCTACAATTGCGGTATACAGCCCTTTTTCAGGAGAAACTCCAGAGGCAATGGCAAGAGCAATGGACAGCGGAAAAGCAATGATAGCAACTATTATACCGGAAGTAAAATCCTTAATAAATTGATTTTTTGAATACCCCTTAATACAGGTAAATAACTTTGGAATAAGCATTAAAAAGGCCTCCTTTAATAAACTGAGTTCTTAGCGTCAAGGACGCTTAGAAATCGTTATCCAGGGGCGTAGCGACCGTTATCTCCCGCTTGTAGAAGCGGGAGTATTACGGTCGGTAGCCATCGGATAAAATAAAAATACAAGAATACTTAGCATTCGAATTTTGGCACGTAACATATAGTTAGTATTCGAATATTAAAAAGCAATACATAGTTAGCACTCGAATATTGAATAATTTTATATTATCACACAATATTCTATATTACAACAAATTACGATATTTTTTATTGCTATTTGAATTTGTTGGAAACTTGCTTTTAAATATTTTATTGTGCTAAAATTAGCATGTCGCTCTATAATGAGTTAAGGAGTTGTACTATGATATATAAAGAAAAGCTAAAAGGTGCGCATTACCTTTATAATCTGGCACGATATATATTTCTAAGAATTGAAAATGAATATAGTAATAGAGTGGAACCTACGGGGATTACCTTGCCGCAACTTAGGGTGTTATGGATAATAAATTCATTTCCAGGAATATCCCTTGGGCAAATTGCCAACATTGGATGTTGGACTCCACCAACTGTTACAAAGATGCTTAAGATTTTAATAAATAAAGAACTAGTTATAAAAGAGGATCATGATAATAAGAGATTATATAGACTTCAATTAACAATTAAGGGAGAAGAATATATAAATATAAATAAGCAATATGATAAGGATTTTCCGCTATTTAAAATATATGATGCATTTTCAGAAGAGGAAATAGATCAGATTACTTACGTTTTAAAAGATGTATCAATTCATAAAGATAATGAAATTGTTCTAACATATATTGATACAATAAATAGTAAAGGATTAAAAATTGATTATAGCAAGACTAGTAACTATAATAGAAAAAAGGTTGAAAAATGTGTGTATTTTTATAATCTGTTAAGGATTTTAATTTTAAGTGTTGAATGTGAGCATAGAAAGCAGCTTTTGAGTTTTAATTTGACCTATCCTCAACTTAGAGCGTTATGGTTATTAGAAGCCTTCCCTGGTATTACCTCATCACAGCTAAGTGAGATAGGTTTTTGGGCACCATCTACAGCTAATATAATTGTAAAAAACCTATATAATAAAGAACTTATTTATAAAGAAAAGGCTCAATTAAAGAATTCATTATTTTTATATATTAGCCATAAGGGTGAAGAATTAATTCTTAAAGATTTCAGGGAGAATCAAGAGGGGCTTCCAACAATACGTAAGATTGAGGAAACCGAATTAGATAGATTATATAAGATCAACAAATTGTTGACAAAGATGAATCAGTGCCTTGGTAATGACAAGGTTGAGATTTACGTTGATAAAACCTTTCAGGTAATAAGCAGGCGTTGGTTAGAAGCATAATTATAATTATAGAACTTGCAGTGAAATGTAGTAATATTAATTGAAAATGTTAACAGGTTTATGCTATTATTGTAACTAATTAATTGGTGAGTATTGATTTTAGGGGGGGATGTAGATGTTTTGTTCAAAGTGTGGCCAGCAAAATGATGATGAATCAATTTATTGTGTAAAATGCGGAGAACGATTGCCGCATAATGCAGGGTATCACAGAAACCAAGGTGGACAGCAGGCTCAATATCAGCAGCAATCGCAATATGAACAGTGGGGACAAGCACATAACACAAATCAACAGCAATATAATCAAATGTATTATCAGCAGCAGTATAGAGGCACTATATATGCTGGTTTCTGGAGAAGGTTTGCAGCAAGACTGATAGACCAATTGTTGTTGGGAATTATTAGTTATGTTTTTACAGTTATTATAGTAATCGCTGTTGGAGTAAGCTTTGCTGGGTTAGAAGGTGAAGCAGACAGAACTAAAGTAGCTGCTTTTATCGGTGTAATAGCAGTATACTGTATTTTATGTATAGTAGGAGTTTGGTTATACTATGCACTAATGGAGAGTTCATCAAAACAAGCTACCTTAGGCAAAATGGCAGTTGGTATAATTGTAACGGATTTGCAAGGTAATAGATTAACCTTTGCAAGAGCCACAGGGAGATATTTTGCTCAAATACTTTCAGGAATAATTCTTGATATTGGATTTATTATGGCAGCCTTTACTGAAAAGAAACAAGCTCTTCACGATATGATCGCAGACACGCTGGTAGTGATTAAATAATTGATTACGAAATAACTCTTGTGCTATTAGTATAGATTGATTGAAGAGAGAAATCTTAAAAGCCAATATCGTATATTAAAATGATGACTTCTTTATAAGAAAGAGGTCATTTTTTTAAACTTAAAAAGAGGTGGAGTAAAGGCCGAGAAGTTTAGGGAGGGTGAATCATGAGTAAAAAGTTCATAATGTTTTTGCTTCTTATAAGTATTTTGTTATTAAGCTCATGCTCGTTGGGAGACGGTAGGATGATGATTACTGATGATAGCGATAAAAGAGCAGATGCCAGAATGGAACAAATACTTAAAACTATTAAGAACAAAGATAAGGATGCCTTGAAAGCAATGTTTTCTAAACAGGCACTGAAAGAAGCTAATGAGTTTGACGGTGGTATGGAGTACTTATTTGGATTTTTTCAAGGTAATGTAGTCTCTTGGAAACAAGATAGATTTACCGCTGAAACAACAAGTGACTATGGGAAAAAGTCTGTAATGCTTGTGTCTTGGTATACAGTTACCACAGACAAGGACAAATATATGTTTTTCGTAATAGATTATGACAAAGACACGATAAATCCCGACAATGCAGGTTTATACACTTTGCGTGCAATCAAAGCTGAAGATGAAAAAACACAATTCACTTATTGGCAAGCCATGAAGATTGCAGGTATTTATCGTCCAACTGCAAAGTAAGTCAAGTGAAGCTACAGAGGAGGCTTGGCAAAAGTGGATGAAAAGATGACAGAGTTGCAAAAAGGTTTAAAGATGCATAATATATCTGAGTATCAAATACTAAGCTATAATAACTTTGAGTTAAAAATAGCTGGTAGTTTTGATTTCGCATACTACCATAATGTTGAAATAACTTTTCGTGGAGTTACTTTTATTATGTGCTTAACAAAGATTAGCAGAGCTAAGATAAGAATGGCTACAAATGAAGAGAGATATTTATTCTTAAAAGAACATAATAGTGACTATATGGAAGATGATGAGATTCTCGTATGTTTTGATATTGACAATGGTGGAGATAAACAGTATATATTAGCAGAAAGTTTTGACTTTGTTTTTGAAGATGTATTTTATTATAAAAGAGACAAATTAGAAGAAGGTCAGAGAATTGCCGATTGGGTAAAATAATAACTAATTATTAAGTCTCAAAAACTCTAATAACAAAACTCCAATAGATGCTGTAAGGATGTCTGTTGGAGTTTTCTATTTCGAGAGCAGTTTTTAGCACAAAGAAAAGTAAGTCCTTAGAGTATACTTTATTTATGTGTCCATTTTTATATAATGGTTTTGAGATTCTTTTATATTTTCATTAGCATAATCATTAGTTATGGTATAATATCAATTGAATATATTAGTTTTAAAATGTTAAGAATGTGTATAACTTAATGCCCTGTAAGGACGGTGATTTTTGTGGCATATACTGCATTATATAGAGAATGGAGACCAAAAACCTTTGGTGAGGTGGTGGGTCAAAAGCACGTAACTACAACTTTAAGAAATCAAATTAATAACAATAGAATAGCTCATGCATATTTGCTTTGTGGTACAAGAGGAACAGGAAAAACTTCTATAGCTAAGATTATGTCAAAAGCGGTTAATTGCCTGGATTCTAAAGATGGTGAGCCCTGCAATAAATGTGATATGTGTAATAAAATAAACGCAGGTATATCCATAGATGTAACCGAATTAGATGCTGCTTCACATAATGGAGTTGAGGATATAAGAAATATTATTGATGATGTACAATATCCGCCTCATGAAGCTAAGTATAAGGTTTATATAATAGATGAAGTTCATATGTTGTCCACTGCGGCAGTAAATGCTTTTTTAAAAACTCTCGAGGAGCCGCCTAAAAATGTTATATTCATATTGGCTACAACTGATCCTCAAAAGCTCCCTATTACTATTCTTTCAAGATGCCAAAGATTCGATTTTAAAAGGATAAAGAGAGAAGATATATCTGAAAGACTAAGAGAAATAGTAGAAACACAAGGTGTATTTTCTGATGATAGAAGTCTTAATTTAATTGCAAGAATGTCAGACGGAGCTATGAGAGATTCTCTCAGCATACTAGACCAAGCTATATCTACAGGCGGTGGCAAGGTAGAATATGATGATCTTATAAATATGTTAGGACTTGTTACTAATGAATATCTAATAAAAGTCTCAGATGCTGTAATAGAAAAGAATGTAGAGAATGCTATGAAAATAGTTGATGAGGTGGTGTACAGCGGTAAGGATATAAATATCTTTACTAAGGATTTAATAACGCATATGAGAAATCTAATGATGGTAAAGGTAAGCAATAATCCTGAAGATGTACTAGATATGTCATTGGACAATATAGAATTGCTAAAAGAGCAGGGCGAAAAGATACGAATAGAAGAGATAATGAGGTGTATAAGAATACTTCAGGAAACAGAGGAGCAATCTAAGTGGAGCAGACAGGGAAGAATTTATCTGGAACTTGCAGTAATAAAAATGTGCAAAATAGAATACGACACCTCAAATGAAATTATCTTGGCAAGAATTAATAAGCTTGAGAAGATGATAAAGGAAGGAAAAATAAGTGTAGCTGTACCACAGGCAGCAGCACAAAATGAGACAGCACCAAAGGTTCAGAAAAAGGTAGCTAAACAACCAGAGCCAATAAATGATACTGAGGACATAAGTTCAGATTCATCAATTACACTAGAGCAGGTAAGAAAGTCCTGGAGGGATATTCTAGAGCTGATTAAGGCTAGAAGAATGATGATTATCTTTGCTTATCTTTCACCAGGAGAAATTGTTAGCTGCAACAATGGTATTGTTCAAATAAGGTTCTCAAAGGACTATTCCTTCAGTAAGATAAATCTGGAGAAAGGTGAGAACCTGAGGAAGGTAGAAGAGGTATTTTCAGAGGTTCTTAGAGGAAGAGTAAGGGTACAGTATCAAGTAGAAGAAAAAGAAGAAAGTGCTAAGTCTCCTGAAGAAGCTTTAAAAGATACCTTTGGAGAAGAATTGATAGATATTATTGATGAATAACATCTATAATACCGCGGCATATATTATTTATGAATATAAATATGAATAATTACAAACAATTGTTACAATTCGTTGATGAATTTTAGTTTAGTATGGTAAAATATAAATCATTGACATCAACATTAAATCAAAGATGGAAATTTAGGAGGTTTTAATTATGGCAAAGGGCGGATTCCCAGGTATGGGTGGAGGAAATATGAACAACCTGATAAAACAGGCTCAAAAATTCCAACAACAAATGGAAGATATGCAAAGAGATTTAGAAAATAAGGAATTTTCAGCAACTGTAGGCGGAGGAGCTGTTACTGCTAAAGCTAATGGAAAGAAGCAATTAGTAGCAATCGACATAAAACCAGAAGTTGTTGATCCTGATGATGTAGAAATGCTTCAAGATCTTATAATCTCAGCATGTAATCAAGCTTTAAAGAAAGCAGAAGATGAAACAGCAGATGAAATGAAAAAACTTACAGGTGGATTAAACATCCCTGGAATGTTCTAATTGAGGTGAACCAATTTGGATTTTTATCCAGTTTCAGTTGAAAAATTGATAGAAGAATTTGCAAAGCTTCCTGGGATAGGATATAAGACTGCACAAAGGTTAACCATTCATGTACTGAATTTACCAAAGGATGAAGTTGAACAATTTGCCGAGGCCTTAAAAAAGGCTAGAGGTACTATAAGATATTGCTCTGTATGTGGTAATTATACAGACAAAGATGTATGCGATATATGTTCTAATCCAAATAGAAATAAAGGTACTATATGTGTAGTTGAGGAGCCAAAGGATATTATGGCTATGGAGAAGGTTAGAGAATATAATGGTGTTTATCACGTACTTCATGGAACAATATCGCCTATGGCAGGAAGAGGTCCGGATGATATACGTTTAAAGGAATTGGTTGTAAGAAT
Source organism: Bacillota bacterium (assembly GCA_030706015.1). Classification (GTDB taxonomy): domain Bacteria; phylum Bacillota; class Clostridia; order Clostridiales; family Clostridiaceae; genus JAUZPI01. The sequence goes on along the minus strand of JAUZPI010000077.1, from coordinate 7,218 downwards.
AAATAAAGAAGTTGCAGAAGTTATTGTTGCCACCAATCCTAATGTAGAAGGTGAAGCTACAGCTATGTATATTTCTAGAATATTGCATCCATTAGGAGTGAAGGTTACAAGAATCGCTCACGGTATTCCTGTTGGAGGAGATTTAGAATATGCAGATGAGGTAACTTTAGCAAAAGCCTTAGAAGGCAGAAGAGAAATTTAAAAGAATATACTTCCCATTTTGTGTCTATAATTGTAAATAAGATACAAAATGGGAGGTTTTTTTATGAGCAATAAAGTTAAATATACCAATCAACAGCTTCAGTTAATAAAGGAAGTAGAAGAAGCAAGACAAGAATGGGATCAAGCAAGAAACTATTTTGAATATGTGAATGAAAAAGAGCTTATTGATTATGCTATATTTAAAGAACAAGCTGCTAGGGCAAGATATATTTATCTCATCTTGCAAGCTAGGAAGATGGGGATAAAAGTGACTGATTATAGTAAGTTTTTACACGAAGCAAGTTCGGAGTAAAATATATACATAAAAGCCATGGAAGCAGCATTATTATTTAAGTAGCAAGTATATTTTAGGAGGGTGAATTTCCTATGGATATGGCAATATACTTTTTAATAGCAGTGGTAGTACTATTTATAATTGTAAAACTTTTTTCATGGCCTATTAAGATGTTCTTTAAGTTGTTGGCAAACGCTGTTTTAGGAGCTATACTGCTTATAATTGTGAACATTGTAGGTGCGTATTTCCACTTTTATATCGGAATAAATATAATTACTGCATTAATAGCAGGAGTTTTTGGAGTACCAGGTGTAGTATTCTTAATTATTTTTAAGTTGTTTTTTTAGTGATTATAGAAATTATAATGTGAAGGAGTGCAGAAAATGCACTCCTTTTGTTTCTTTATTGGGTTATAACTCCATATAAGCCTAGAAGAATTATTATACAGCCGGAAATGATGGAAGCATATTTGCCTAAAAACTTAGATAAAAATCTATTTCCAAGATAATATCCAAGTGGAATTGCCGTTAAGCTGAAAAATAGAGTAACTAAGGTTGTAACAGTTAAATCAAGTCCAGCAATACCTGCACCTATGCCAAGTCCTACATTATTTATGGTTAAGGCAAAGGCAAGAGTTATAGATTCCTTTAAATCTATATAACCGGAATTATCTTTATCAGCTATTTCAGGATTGTCTAATATATCATCATAATGTACATGTTTTGAATCCTTGTTTTGTATTAGGTTTTGGCTGTGTCTTTTTTTAATAATTGGTTCTAATATAAAGTACAGACCAAATGATATAAGTACTGCGCTTCCTATGAAGCTCGCACTGCTCATTGGTAAAAAAGATAAAACAAATTTTCCGAATATCATGGATATGAGCGTACCAGCGGATGCAGTTACAGCCACTATGATGTTGCTTAGTAATCCAATTTTTAATTTTTTTATACCATAGGCTATTCCGACTATTAGACTATCTAGACTTGAAGATATTACAAATAAAATTGCTGAAACTAGAAGCATATAATATTCTCCTTTTGTAATCCGTTCAAATTCATAATATTCATAGATTCAGTAAGGAGTTACAGAGTATATAATTGCGGTTGTAGAAGTTGAATTCAATTCTATGATGTGGTGAATTTAAGATTACAAATGTTAATGTTCATAGAATTTGTGTATTTACACAACTGTAATAACATGGTATATTATAACTGTACCAATTGAATTAGTACAGTTAATACAATTGGTACAGAGTATTAAAAGGGAGGTGCAGCAGTGATTATTATAGATAGTAGAAGCAGTACACCGATATATCAGCAAATAGTAGATGGAATTAAAGAGAATATTTTAAAGGGAATAATTCAGCCTGGAGATAGACTTCCTTCTGTGAGGGAAATGTCCAGCATGATAACAGCAAATCCTAATACAGTAAGCAGGGCTTATAGTGAGCTGGAAAGGCAAAAAGTTATTGAAACTATAAGGGGAAAGGGAACATATGTAACTTCTAATTATAAGCCAAAGGTGGAGGAAGAGAGGATGGAGATTTTGAAAGAGGATATAAAAAAGATTGTAGTGGAGGCGCACTACATGGGACTTAAAAAAGATGACTTAGTTAAGTTAATGGATGAGATATTTAACAACTTAGATGGTACACAATTAACTAGTACTAATAATATAGAAAAGAAATAATTAGTGGTACAAGGGGTGACAAATTTGATAAGTATAAAAGGTGTAAATAAGAAATTAGGAGACAAAGAAGTCTTGAAGAATATAAACCTTCATATAGAAAAGGGAAGTATATTTGGTCTCATTGGCCCTAATGGAGCAGGAAAGACTACTTTAATAAAATGTCTAACGGGCATATATAAGATAGATGCAGGAGATATAAAAGTCTGCAGTGAGAATGTCGATGACAATATAGATATTAAACATCACATTGGCTATGTGGCAGATCAAAATGATTTTTTCAGTTATTTCAAGGTTAAAGATGTAATTAAGTTTTATGGCATGACCTATAAGAATTTCAGTATAGCAAGATATAATGAATTAAATGATAAATTCAAAATACCTGAAAATATAATGGTGAGAAAGCTTTCAAAGGGCATGAAAATGAGACTGGCTATAATGCTTAACCTAAGCATTATGCCTAAGGTGTTAGTTTTGGACGAGCCTACTAATGGACTAGACCCTATGGCAAAGAGAGAAACAATAAACATACTGCTAGAAGAAGTAGCTGAAAGAGAAACAATTATCTTCATATCTTCACATAACCTAAGTGACCTGGAAAGAATCTGTGATAAGGTAGCAATACTATTTAAGGGAGAAATTCGATACGTTAATTCCGTAGAAGAAATGAAGAAGACAATTAAGAAGATACAGGTAGTATTTAAGGATGAGGCTCCAGCGGATTTAGAAAATTGGGCAGAGGTGATGAACATTGAAAAAATAGGCAGAGTATATAACATTGTCACAAAGAATTATAATGATGAATTTAAGCAGAGGTTAGATAATAGCGGTATTTCCTTCAGAGAAGAGATAGATATGAGCCTTGAAGATATGTTTATTTACTCCATAGGTGGTGAGAGCGGATATGAAGAAATATTTAAATAAGGCATTGTTACTTAAAGAGTGGAAGAGCATATGGTGGATGATGATTCCTATATTCATATTTTCAAGCAGAATAAATTTCATGAGGCTTAGTATAGAATCTATGAAGACGTATCAAACTGGCTCATATTTATCCAGAGAGAGTTTTTATTTTTCAATCACTGCTATTGTTTTGATTGTTATATTAATTATAGCAGCTTTGCTTATATGTATGGATAGAAAGACTAATGGTTATGAGATATTGAGTCAAATGCCATATAGCAAAACAGAAATCATAGCTGCCAAATGGTTTGTTGGAGTAATAGTGATGGCCATACCACTGATAATAGACTTTATTGTAGTTACATATTTGTATTGTTCAAATAAAGAATTAATAACAACTAGATCTGTTTTTTGCTTTGGTTATATATGGCAGTACTATATTATAGCTATATTAAGCTGTGTGTCAACTCTAACAGTTTTTATGTTTATTCAGTGCATTACTAATAATGAATTCTTTGGAGGTGTCCTAGGTATATGTTTTATAATGTTACCTCAGTCCATAGGTTCATTTATCGGAAGATTTGCGGCAGTGGAAGACACTGTTATTCATTACTTTAGTGAGAGATTCCTCCTTAGTAGTGCGTTAATAATAATACTTATAGCTAGTTTTCTATTTTTATTGCTGCAATCATTTAGGAGTATACGGCTAGAGGAGGATATTATTATGATTTCTAAAAAATTAGAGTTTATATTTAAATGTACAGTATCTATTTCTGTAGGGATTACTTCATCTAGTATTGTGTTAAGGCTTTTACGTATATATACTGCTAGGTCCATAATTTTCTTTATTCTATGCTTAGTTTTTATAATGACAGCTTATTATGTATATAACTTAGTGGATAGAATTATAAAGTTAAGCAAGTTTTGATAGGGGGGATATAGATGAGTAGATGGTTTAATAAAACTCTATTTTTTAAGGATTGGGCTTTCGTCAAGTGGTTAACATTATTTGTTACCTTAGAGTTTGCGGCTATATGGATAATTTCATTTTCTTCATATATATCTGATATACAATCAGGAATTGGTTGCTTTTCAAAATCTCATAGCTATGAAGTACAGCCATGGCAGCTTACGTTTCAGGGTGATTTCGTCAACGGTAGCGTAATGGTGATATTTATTACATTAGTTTTGCTACCTATATTTATCATAGGAAATGATAAGCAAAATAGCAGATATGAAATCTTAACAGTAATGCCATTTAAAAGAGAAGAGATAATCTTTACTAAATGGCTAACATCTGTTGTAGTAATTTTTGTATCACAGTTATCAATGGTTGTATTAAGTGTTTTTATGTTTCAGATAAACAAGAGCATAGTTTCACAATATAATAATGTTTCATCTATACTTCAGTGGTTTCTAATACTTTTTCTTATATCAGTTATAATGATTACATTCATCATGATTATACAATGCGTGTGTGGATCAATAGTTGCGGGAGGTATTATTGGTTTAATTAGTATCATTATTCCTTCTGTATGGAACACAGGAATATACTCAATTCAGTATGTTTTTAAAGGTAGTTCCATCAGTGCAATGATATTTAATATAGACATGTTTTTCCAAGGGATACTTACAGGTTATAGTATAATCGATATCGACTTACTTCAAAGGAATCATAGCTTGTTACAGTTACTTATAGAAGCGCTAATTCAGATATTAATACTCTTAATATTGTTGATATTAATTTTTAAAAAAATGAAGTTAGAGAATATGGGAAACTTAATTATATTTAAGACTGCTGAATATATATTGAGGGTATGCATAGTTATTAGCGTTATGCTTCTATTCGCTCCACTTGGTATATCTGAAGGAGAAGCTCAAGGGATAGCATTAATTAGAATGATAATTAACATCATAATTTCAGGGGTATTAGCCCATTTTATATTGGACAAAGTTATAAAGAGAGTGAATAAATAAGTTACATATGTTTGTTTTACTATAAAAAGCTTCTGCAATGTATCTATGCTGCAGAAGCTTTTATTATATGTATCTAAATTTGACGCTAGTAGAAAATTAAGATAGTATATAGTAAGAAAAATACAATAGGGTTATAAAATGGTAAACGGTTTACTGCGATGATCATTAGTAAGAACAGAGATAGAAGGAGGTAAGTATATGGCAGTGGTATTAGAGGTAAAAGACGTGAAAAAGCGAATAGGCAAAAGAGAAATTATAAAGGGAGTCAGCTTTTCTGTAGAAGAAGGAGAGATCTTTGGTTTTTTAGGTCCCAATGGCGCTGGAAAAACTACTACTATAAGAATGCTGGTAGGTTTAATAGCTCCTACAAGCGGCTCTATTTGTGTTATGGGACATGACATACGAAAAGAGAGAAGTAAAGCTTTAGCTAATGTGGGATGTATTGTTGAAAACCCCGATATGTATGGTTATTTAACCGGTAAAGAGAACCTTATACAATTTGCAAAGATGTATGGTGGAATCAGCAAGGAGAGAATTGATGAGGTTGCAGAAATAATAGGGTTAAAAGACAGGATAAATGATAAGGTTAAGAAATATTCCCTAGGTATGAAGCAGAGGTTAGGACTTGGACAAGCTCTTTTGGTAAAACCAAAGCTGCTTATACTAGATGAGCCAACTAACGGTTTAGATCCCATGGGAATAATGGACTTTAGAAACATAGTTAGAACTATGGCTAAAGAAAATAACTCTGCAGTGTTTATATCTTCTCATATTTTAGCTGAAATCCAACAGGTTTGTGATACAGTAGCTTTTATTAATGGTGGTGAGATAAAAGCTGTAGAAAGTCTTAGGGAAGACGAGAGCTCTAACAGTGGAGAGCATATGGCAATAGTTACATTAGAATTGGATAAGAGCATAGAAATTTTAAGGAAACTATCTTATGTTCGTGAGGTAAGAGTTGATAAACAAGAACTTCATTTAGTATTAGAAAAAGGAACCTCTGCAAAAGTAGCTTCAGAACTAATAAAGCAAGGAGTAATTGTAGAGGAATTTTATAAGATACATCAAACCCTTGAGGATAGATTTATGCAGATACTTGAAGAGGGGGAGGGTAAAGATGTGGCGGCTGGTATGTAATGAATTTCAGAAGATATTCAGAAGGAAAAAGTACTGGATAGTATTCGCTATATTGGCAGCTATCATGGCTTTGTTCACTGTGTCGGAATATAGAAGCATCAAGGAGTATAGCACACCTGCAAAGCAGATAGAAATGCTGCAGGCAAATATAAAAAGTACAAAACAAACATTAAATTCTTCAAAAACTTCAGCTGCTCAGAAAAAGAGCCTGCAGGCTAATCTAAAGCAGATGGACGAACAGATAAAAGAATTGAAGAAAAGTGAGAAAAATGAAAATTATGATTGGAGAAGAAGGGTACAAAATGATATAAGGGATGCCCAAAAGAACTTACGGACAGCTAATAGAAAAAATAATAAAGAGGATATAGATAAATATCAATTAGCAGTACAGTTCGATAAATACTATCTGGATAACAATATAAATCCTTATGATAAAAAGGGACAATTGGCAATTAGTACATTGGAAGAGAGTAATGCATTTATGTATGCGCTTATAGGTATAATCCTAATAGCAGTGCTTGTGGCAGATACCATTTCTGGAGAGGCATCTCCTCCAACAATAAAGATGCTGCTAACAAAACCAGTATCGAGAGGTAAGGTTTTGTTTTCAAAATTTATAGCTTCATCTATAAGTTGTTGTTTCATGTTCATTATTATTAAAATAGGAGCCTATATTGGGCTTGGAATAGCTGACGGGTTCAACAACCCTAATAAGCTTGTAGGAGTTGGTTCCTTATATCAACTTGATCCATCTAAGAACGTGAATGGCAAGACAGGTGTATCTATAGTACCAGGAAGCACACATCTTATACAGAATTGGCAATATGATTTGGAGGTGCTAGGGGTAAGCATGTTATTTATAGTAACCTGTGTAGCTTTATTTATATTAGTATCTGTGGTTATTAAAAATCCAGCAGCATCTATGGGAGTAAGTGTAGCTTTAGCCTTAGTATTATCAGTTGTAAACATAATGTCTATGAATGGAAGTTTACCTAGTGCACTTTCAAAATTAAGTC
>JAUZPI010000076.1 GCA_030706015.1 Bacillota bacterium | reverse complement strand
TTAATAAATTCACTTCTTTTTTTACAATCTTCTTTAAGTGCTTCATCAAACTCATTGCAAAGTGTTTCTGAGAGGTTTACTACCAATCTCTTTGAACTTGACATACAAAATTAATACCTCCTATAAAAACAAACACTAAAAATATGTATAAATATATTATAGTTTATAGTTCGTCAATATGTCAAAGGAATTACTTTACGTTTCTCTCTTTTTCAACAAGTATTTATTACACGTAATTTCTTATTTTTACAGCACTACCACCCTTAATATATACTCGTGGTACCCTCTTGCTTATCATGCAAACTACTTCGTAATTTATAGTATCAATTAATTCTGCAACCTGATCAGCAGTAAACTTGATTCCTTTATCCTCTCCCATTAATATTACTTCATCATCTAGACTTACATTTTCTAAATCAGTTATATCTACCATGCACTGATCCATACAAATTCGTCCTACTACTGGAGCAAGCTTTCCATTTATTATGACCTTAGCCTTATTAAACAAAGCTCTTGTATATCCATCTGCATATCCTACAGGCAGAGTAGCAATTACACTGTCTCTATCGGTTTTATACTTTCTTCCATAACTTATATACTCTCCTGCTTTTAGCCTTTTTATGTATACTATCTTGGTTTTTAAAGTCATAACTGGTCTTAAATCTATCTTTTCCTTAAATACTTCTTCCGATGGATAATATCCATAAAGAATTATTCCAGGTCTTACAGCTTCGTAATGCATCTCAGGTAAATCTATAATAGCTGCACTATTAGCAACATGTCTTAACTTTATTTGAATGTTCTTCTCTTTTAACTTATCATAAAAGTCATTAAACCTTTTAAACTGCATATAAGTATAGTCTTTGTTTTCTTCATCAGCACTGGAAAAATGAGAAAAAATCCCTTCAATTGATATATTGGACAATTTACTAATTTTATATACATCTTCAACGCTTTTTTCATCAGGAAGGAAGCCTATTCGACCCATTCCTGTATCTAATGCTATATGAATCTTTGCTACCTTGTTCCTTAGTTTAGCAAGTTTTGATAGTTCCTCTGCATATTCATAGCTATAAACTGTTTGTTCAATATCATATCGTAAAAGGTTGTCTGCAAAACTGATAGGTGTAAAACCTAAGATCATTATAGGGCAATGTATACCAGCATTTCTTAATTCTATAGCCTCATTTACAACAGCGACAGCAAGTCTAGTAGCCCCATTTTCTAAAAGTACAGGGGCAACATCTATCGCCCCATGACCATAGGCATCAGCCTTTACTACTGCAATTATATCCTTGCTTTGTGAGACTTTTCTTATTTGCTGCATGTTATGCGCTAAATCATCCAAATTTATTTCTGCCCATAAAGGTCTTAAATGTTCATACATTGTATATCATCCTTTCCAAATTCCTAAGTTAAGCCTTATTTCCTCCAAAGCTTATCGTCCTTATTTAACTTCAAATAAATCCGCAGTAACCTGATCATTTGCCTTAAAATCCTTATAGGTTATTTCCATAACCTCATTACCTTGAAAATCATATATAAACAATTTCGAAGGGACTTTCGTTTTAGTATTTACATGCAGGACAGCATTACTTAAATTTTTATTGTTACTAGGGATTTTTAATTTAATAAGCTCGTACTCCTCATCTCCAACTTTAGTAAACGAATATTTTATATTTTCATCAGTATACAAAAGTCCAATATATTCTCCTATAAAGCTTAACCTATAAACATCGTCAAAGCTCTTATCAGTGGTATAAACGCTATTGTTTTTATAGTCTTTAATGTAAATCTTATTGCCTTTATAAACCATAGTTCTATCCTTATTCAGCTCTAATCTATATCCTAGTCCTACTGAATAAATTTGTCTAGCGCTATAATCAATTTTTTGCTTGCTATTTTTAACCTGTATGTCCATATTGCAGCTATAGCTCTTTAAATCTTTTAAATCATCAATAATATTCTTATTTTTGTCCCCAGGTCTAGCGCAAGATATACCTAGAGTGCAAAAAATAACTACGGCAGCGAATAATAATATTAATTTTTTTTCCATTAAGCTCCTCCAATAAAATACTTATATCACATTAATATTATTCTTAAGCTGCCTAAGTCATGCAAATTATTTGCAATCTATAATCTCTTTTATATACATTGGTATACTTACTAATACTTCGCTAGCACTGACACAGAAATTTTCTATGGATAGCTTCTCTCCGCAATATCCATGTATGAAAGCAGCAATACATGCAGCCTTCATACTCTTATATCCTTGTCCAATGAAAGAAGTTATCATACCTGTTAAACAATCGCCCATCCCCCCTGAAGCCATGGAACTGTTCCCTGAAGAATTAACAATTGTTAAGTTACCATCAGTTATAACAGAATTAAATCCTTTAAGTAGCACAGTAACTCCATGCTGTTTAGCAAACTCTTTAGCTATATTCAATCTATTATCTTTTATTTCCTCAACGGTGAAGCCTGTTAGTCTAGCCATTTCACCAAAATGAGGAGTTATAATAATATCAGCATTTTTTTCCTGCAGTAGCTCCAGCTTATCCTTCAGCACGTTTATTCCATCTGCATCTATTACAATAGGACATTTAGAGTTTCTTATTAAGTATGAAACTAATTTATATGTATTTTCATTGTTCCCTAAACCAGGTCCAATAGCAATAGCATCGCATCTTTTCATAATCTGTTCAAACTTATCCTTTTCATCAAAGGAAATGGTCATAGCCTCTACTAACTTCATACTTAAAGTATCTCTTATTTCTTCTGGGCAGCATAAAGTCACAAGACCTGCACCACTTTTTACTGCACCTTCAGTAGAAATATACGCAGCCCCGGTAAATCCCTTTGAACCTGCAATAATCATTACTTTTCCAAAGTCACCTTTATGCTCATATTTTCCTCTTTTTCTAAGCCAGCTATTTACCATAGTTTTGTCCATAATAAACTCGTTCCTATGAAATTTATCTACTACAGATTCAGGTATCCCTATATTCTCTATAACCACTTCTCCTGTGTATTTCTCTATACCATATTTTAAAAAACCCTTTTTATATAGTTGAAAAGATATTGTTTTATTGGCCCTAACACAGTTTCCCAAAACTACGCCTTCATCGCTATTCATACCAGAGGGTGCATCAATGGAAATTGTGTATTTGCTGTACTCATTTATTGCCGATATGCACAGATCATAAATTTCTTCTAATCTTCTATTAAGTCCAGTACCGAATAAGCCGTCTATTACAACCTCGCTTCTATTAATGGCATCCCGTATTTCATTAATATCTTCTGCCTTAGTAACATTCTTAACCTTTATGTCCATATTTCTTAATATATGATAGTTTATTGTACAGTCTTTACTCATTTTATCTATAGGACCAACTAAGAAAACCTCAATTTTCTTATTATTAACATGTAAATGTCTTGCTACAGCAAGAGCATCTCCCCCATTGTTGCCAGTACCACAAACCAATACATATGAATAATATTTATCTATAGCAGCATTTTTTAACACCGCCAGTGCTGCATTCTCCATAAGTATAATACTTGGTATCCTTAAGGTTTCACTACAATAGTTATCAATATTCCTCATTATCTCCGCTGTCGCTACTATCATTTCCCTCAACCTCCATAACCGCATATGCAATAGCCTTGTTCCTGTCATGAGATATACTAATGTGCATCTTGTATTTACCTCTTTTTTGTGCAAATTGTTTTGCTTTACCCTTAAGAACCACAATTGGTTTACCAAGAGCGGTTCTATCTATTTCTATATCCCTAAAATTAAAGTGCCTAAAACCAGTTCCTATTGCTTTTGAAATTGCTTCTTTAGCTGCAAATCTGCCAGCCGCATATTCTGGTCTAAAATTTCTGCTCTTTAAATACTCAATTTCATTTTGAGTAAAAACTTTATTTATAAAGGAAGCATTTCTCTCTATAGCTTCCTTAATTCTTTCAATCTCTATTATGTCAACACCAATGCCAACAATCATTATATATACCCCTCTTTTTTATAAGCCCGTTTAAGTAAAACAAAGCATTAAATATTACTCCCCTAATAATACAATAAAATAAAAAAGGAGGCCACCCCTCCCCCATAACTAGCAATTTGATATTTCTTTGTAAGCTTCATCAAAATCTACGATATATTCATCTATATATTCACCTATAACTTCAACCAAATGTATTGGTGAAACAGTATTATCAAATAACATCTTTAAAAGATTATGGACTTTATGTCTTTGAGGACTTACATTTGATACGCATTCTCTTTCAAGACTTACCATATTGCCATCTACAAAATCTCGTCTTTCAACTTCAATGCCATAGGATTGAACTTCTATAGTATCTCCACCATAAGAAAGTAAAACGTTGCTCTTTATCATTCTATATTCATATTTATATTGTTTGTCACCATCAACCGCTGTTTTGCAAAAGTTCTCCACTATACTCATTAATATATCCCCCCAAATATCATCCTTAATGGTTAAAATTTTATCATTAGTTTTTAAAAAAACATGTCATTTTGTGATAACATGTACACATTTCTTCTCCTTTAAAAATGACATTAACAGCAGTTTATTTTTATTTAAACGCCTTTATTCTTTATAATATATTTTTTTTGCATTATTTTTACAGGGCATTTATGAATCTATATGTCGAACACTGTCTATATTTAAATATAAAAATTTATAATAATTTATATGAAATAATTACCAAATACTCAAGCAATTTAGTACTTCTTTATCATTTTTATTCTCATGTAATAAACATAATTATTCCTCATATATTTTTAATTAGATTCTGTAGAAAAAAAATCCAAAAAAACTGTTGCAAATTAATAATAATTATTATATAATAAGAAATGTCGAAGAGTTAATTAAAAAATATTTATAAATGTATTATGTTTGATTTATGAGGAGGAATATGAGAATGAAAAAATTTGTATGTACAATTTGTGGTTATATTTCAGAAGGAGATGCTGCTCCAGAAAAGTGTCCTCAATGTGGAGCTCCAAGCAGCAAATTTATAGAAAAAGCTGAGGATTCACTTACATGGGCAGATGAACATAGAATAGGCGTTGCCAAAGATGTTGATCCTGAAGTATTAGCAGGTTTAAGAGCAAACTTTACTGGAGAATGTACAGAAGTTGGTATGTATCTAGCTATGAGCCGTCAAGCTGATAGAGAAGGATATCCTGAAATAGCAGAAGCTTATAAAAGAATAGCTTTTGAAGAAGCAGAACATGCTGCAAAATTCGCAGAACTTCTTGGAGAAGTTGTTACTGACAGCACAAAGAAAAATCTTGAATTAAGAGTTGAAGCTGAACATGGTGCATGCCAAGGTAAAAAAGATTTAGCTACTCTTGCTAAAAAATTAAACTACGATGCAATTCATGATACTGTACATGAAATGTGCAAAGATGAAGCTCGTCATGGTTCCGCATTCAGAGGTCTATTAAATAGATACTTTCAATAATAAATAAACCTAAACAAAAACCACCTGTGATTAAAATAAAACACAGGTGGTTCTTTTATGTTACATTTTTCTCATTACTTTTACCTTTGTAATAAACTAGAAAATAATTTATGTACGCTGCAACAGCACTTGTAACTGCTATATATATTAGTACTATTCCTATACTTCTATTAAAAAGAAGGCATAGTATAGCAAAATAAAATAACAAGGTTGCAGTTTTTCCAAATACATCCGCCGGAATTACCGTATTTCTTTTATATAGTACAATACCGCCAATAATCATAGTAGCTTCTTTAATTAACATGATAAAAAAAATCCACAAAGGAATATACCCCTTTATTAGAAAACATGTCAAAACTGTAATCAACATAAGCTTATCCGCTAATGGGTCCATTACGGTTCCCCATTTTGTTATTAAATTATATTTTCTCGCCAGATACCCATCCACTACATCTGTAAGGCCAGCTATAAAGAATATCATAATTGCAGATTGAAAACTACCTGATTTATTAGAAAAGAAAATTAGTACAAACAGTGGTATTAAAAATAATCTAATTAAGGTTATTACATTAGGTATATTCATAATTAGTCACCGCCTCTCAGATTGAGCAACCGCGTTCCCCGAATTGAGTCTCACCTTTTTATTATATCACAAATATCATATTTATCCTACTCTGGGTTTTTAATACTTATTGTTATTTTAATAATTATGTAAGTTTTACTCTGCACATATACCTACGAATTATTTAAATGAATGGGACAATATTATTCGTGTTTATATTGACTATATCATTTAGCTTTGTTACTATATACTATGGTAACATGTGATTAATTACGTTTTTAAATAAAGTGGAAACTTGATGCGTTTACACAGTAAATGAAAGTGAGGAATTTTAAATGTCAGCATTTATTGTTTTAGGAGCCCAATGGGGAGATGAAGGAAAAGGAAAAATGACTGATTATCTTGCAGAAAAAGCAGATGTAGTTGTTAGATTCCAAGGCGGAAACAATGCAGGTCATACTGTAGAGGTTGGCGAAAAACAATATAAACTTCATCTAATACCTTCAGGAATATTATATCCTGAAAAATTAAATGTAATCGGAAACGGTGTAGTTGTTGACCCAAAAGCTTTACTTGATGAAATAGATTATCTTGAAGGTTTAGGAGTTAAGGTTACTCCTAAAAATTTAATAATAAGTGATAGAGCTCACCTTATAATGCCTTACCACAAAGCATTAGATAAGGCAAAGGAACAGGCTAGAGGAAAAAATGACATTGGTACTACTGGAAAAGGAATAGGACCATGTTATACAGATAAAGCAGAAAGATGCGGAATCAGAGTATGTGATTTAATGCATACTGAAGTTTTCAAAGAAAAGCTTCAAGAAAACATCAATGCAAAAAATTCTGTTCTTTCAAAGCTTTATAATGCAGAAACTTTTGACTTTGATGAAGTATGCAAAGAATACATAGCTTATGGAGAAAGATTAAGACCTTATGTACAAGATATATCAGTTAATGTATATAACCAAATTAAGGCTGGTAAAAATGTTCTTTTCGAAGGAGCACAAGGTACACTACTTGATATAGACTATGGAACTTATCCATATGTAACTTCTTCAAACACAATAGCTGGAGGAGTAAGCATAGGAGCAGGTATTGGACCAACAATGATAAACAGTGCTGTTGGTATTGCTAAAGCTTACACTACAAGAGTTGGTAAAGGTCCATTCCCAACAGAGCTTTTAAATGAAATGGGAGAACATATAAGAGAAAAAGGACATGAATACGGAGTTACAACAGGAAGAGCAAGAAGATGCGGATGGTTAGATGCTGTAATACTAAAAACTGCAGCTAGAATATCTGGGTTAACAAGCTTTGCTGTTACAAAGATTGATACCTTAGCAGGTATCGATAAATTAAAAATTTGCGTTGGATATAAATTCAACGACAAGATAATTGACTATGTCCCTGCAAGTCTTGAAGACCTAGCATTATGCGAGCCAGTATACGAAGAATTTGATGGTTGGGATGACAGCGTAGCAAGTGCTAGATCCTATGAAGAGCTTCCTGAAAATGCAAAGAAATATCTAAAGAGAATAGAAGAACTTACAGACACTAAAATCTCAATTATATCTGTAGGACCAAGAAGAGATCAAACTATGGATGTAAACTCACTTTAATACTATAAATTAGGCCCGCTTACCTTTAGTAAGCGGGTTTTCTATTTAGAATTTATATAACCCCTGATACAAAGAAAATCAACTCTCTCTGAGGCATGAATATATTGATTTTTTTTCCAATGTATATTATAATTTTACCATAATGTTAATTAATAATGATTATTAATAGATAATTTGCATAGATAAGGAGTGTTTTATATGAATTCAATTAAGGTAAAAAAGGATGTATATTGGGTTGGTACTCTAGATCCTAAGCTTAGAATATTTGACATAGTCATGTATACCCCTTTCGGAACCACATATAATTCCTATGTAGTTAAAGGCAGTGAAAAGACAGCAGTATTTGAAACTGTTAAGGAGCATTTTTTCCCTGAATATCTTGAGAGATTAAAATCTTTAGATATAGATATAGAAAACATTGATTATATAGTTGTAGACCATACTGAGCCAGATCATGCCGGTTCAGTGGCCAAGCTTTTGGATATATCTAAAAATGCAAAGGTAGTGGGTTCAGCCCCTGCCATAAGATTTTTAAAAAGCATAGCAAACCGTGATTTTGATGCTATAACAGTGAAGGATGGAGATACAATAAGCCTTGGAAATAAAACTTTAAGATTTATTTCTGCACCTTTTCTTCATTGGCCAGATTCCATATATACCTACGTGGAAGAAGATAATATTCTAATTACCTGTGACTCCTTTGGATGTCATTACAGCAGCGAAAAGATATTTAATGATCTAGTGGAAAGTGAATCAAATTACATGGAAGCATTAAAATACTATTATGATGCTATTATGGGTCCTTTTAAATCCTATGTAGTTAAAGCCTGCGATAAAATTAAAGACCTTCAAATTGATATTATATGTCCTGGTCATGGTCCAGTGCTTAGAGATAATCCATGGAGGATTGTCAATTTGTATAGAGAGTGGAGCAAAGAAGCTGCTCCTAAAAAAGAAAATAATATTGTAATCTGCTATGTATCCGCCTATGGTTATACAAGGGCACTAGCTGAGAAAATTTCTGAAGGTATAAAAGACTCTGAAAACTATAATATAGAGATGTTTGATGTTATCTATCATAAAATAGAGGACATTTTAAGCAGTATAGATAAAGCGGATGGTGTTTTATTTGGCTCCCCTACCATAAATGGAGATGCCTTAAAACCAATACTAGATATACTTACAGTAATGAACCCCATAGTTCACGGCGGTAAGGTTGCAGCTGCCTTTGGTTCCTATGGCTGGAGCGGTGAGGCTGTTCCAAATATAGAAGCAAGATTTAAACAACTTAGAGTAAAAACTATACCTGGATTAAGAGTTAATTTTAAACCTTCAGAAGCTGAATTAACTACTGCCTATAAATTTGGAGAAAGCTTCGCACAAAAAATTCAGGAAAATCTTAATAAAGGAGTAAAACCAGTTGAAAAAACACCATCAAAGAAATGGAAATGTCTTATATGCGGAGTGATTTTTGAAGGTGCTGCTGCACCTGAGGTTTGCTCCGTATGCGGTGCTGGTAAAGAGCAGTTTGTTGAAGTTATAGAAGAAAAGATTGAATTTAAAGCTGATAAAAAAGAAAAGTATTTAATAATAGGTAATGGAGCAGCTGGTTACTATGCTGCTGAGGCTATAAGAAAAAGAAATGCTCAATGTGAAATTGAAATAATTTCTGGCGAAAAGTATTTAACCTATTTTAGACCTGAGTTATCAGATTTTTTATCCGAAACTCTAACTGATGACAAATTCTATGTAGCTCCAGAAGCCTGGTACAAAGAAAATAATATTAAATTAACTCTAGGACAATATGTGCGAGAGATTGATAAAGATCTTAAAAATGTAATTTTAGAGGATGGCAGCATTGTTAAATATGACAAGCTTATTCTTGCCAGCGGAAGCAGAAACTTTATCCCTCCAGTTCCTGGCACCTCCAAGACAGGAGTTTATACGCTTAAGGATTTTGATGATGCTCAGTCAATAAAAAACAGATTACCTGAAATTAAAAGTGCAGTAATAGTTGGCGGAGGTTTGCTTGGTCTTGAGGCAGCCTGGGAGATGAAGAAATATGGAATAGATATAACTGTAGTTGAATTTCTTCCAAGGCTATTACCAAGGCAGTTAGATGAATCGGGAGCTGAATTATTTAAAAGGCTGACACAAGACTCTGGCATAAATATTATATTAAATGATGGTGTAAAAGAAATTCTAGGAGAAGCTTCGGTAAAAGGTGTCTCACTTAATAGCGGAAAAACAATTAATGCGGATATTGTTTTATTCTCAGTAGGCATAAGACCTAACAAAGAATTAGCAGAAAGCTCAGGCATCCTAGCTTACAAAGGAATTATTGTGAATGATAAAATGGAAACTAATATACAGGATATATATGCTTGCGGAGATGTTGCTGAATACCAAGGCAGAGTTTATGGAAATTGGACTGCTGCAGTACAGATGGGGGAAGTGGCTGGAGCAAATGCTGCCGGTGACAACCTAGAATTCAAGGAATTCGTTTCCTCCGTTATGTTTAATGCACTAAACATATCCCTAGTATCCTTTGGTGATATAGCATCAAAAGGTACTAGGAAAATTGAGGTACGAAACGACCAGACAAGCTGTACAAGTCTATTTTTCAAAGCTGATAAGCTTGTTGGTGGATATATTATTGGAGATGTTTCTCAAAGCGGAAAATTAATAACTGCCATGAAAGAAGGCTCCTCCTTAAAGGATATAATGTCTGATTTAACACTATATAAATAAAAAAGAATGTTGGATACTCTCTCTCTGAGTATCTAACATTCTTTTTTTTATCTTAATTTCCACTTAGTACATTAAAAGCATTTTCACCTTGATCCATAAAACTCTTATTATCCTCATCAAACTTTGCTTTTTGGTCTAATAAATTTTTCAAATCAGGATTTTTTATTATACCATCATGCTCCTGCTGCATAGTATTAGTAAGCCACTTTGAATCTTCATCTGTCATCTTTCCATAATCATTAAGAATGAACCACTTTCCATTCTCATGAATTAAAGGGACAATCTCATAATCTGGCCTTGGCTCCTTTATCCCTTGAAAGTACACATTGAAAGTGCAGGTAACCACTTCAAACTTATTATTTTTCTTGACATTATATAATTTACCGAATTCCATTTTTGTAATCTTGAAAGCCTCTAACCTCTTCTTAAGCATTCCAGTATCAGCTGTAGTCGGACTGTAGAAAAATGAATTTAAGAATTTTTCATCTTTCGTTACTTCACTCTCATAGTAACTCCTAATAAGCTTCTCCGCCCCAGCACTGTCACCTTCCACTACAGGCTTAGCTTTAGCATTACCTTCAGCCTCAACACCTACTGAGCCACACCCACTTGCAAACACAGAAATGATTAACAACAAAAACACACATAAAATGCCAAGCTTCTTCACTTTAATACCCTCTATTCCTTTTTAATTCATTTTACATATACAACATATAAAATTTTACATGAAAACTTTTTAAGTGTAAATAAACATTATGTAAATTTAATTTATTCTTAAGAATTACCTTTTCTGGGTCTTGTACTCCATAATCACTGCATTTATTTCACCGCCAAAAATTATCACCACAGAAGTTATAAAAAGCCACAGCATAAGAATAATTACCGCTCCTATGCTCCCATATATCTTCGAATAAGCAGAAAAATTATTTACATATAAAGAGAAACAAACAGACGCTATAACCCATGCTAAAGCCGTAAATAAAGCACCTGGAAGCACCTCTTTCCACCTGTGCTTCTTTATAGGAGTGTATCTATATAAAACAGCAAAGACCAGTACCATTACTACTATCATTGCTAAATATCTTAACCAGTCCCATAAATAATAGAATACCTGTGAAAGTCCAAGTGAGCTGGCAATTATCTTACCATTTATTTCTCCAAATATCAGAAAGAAAAACACTGCAAATATAGTGAAAGTAAACCCTACAGTGAATATCAAGGATAATAATTGCAGTTTTATAAATCCTCTTCTCTCCTCTTCTCTATATGATTTATTTAAACCTTTAATAATTGCATTAAAGCCTGATGAGGCTGACCACAGAGTTGCTATTAAACTAAAAGATAATAAATGCCCTCTCCGGGTGTCTACCACCTCTACAATCGTATGTTTTATCAGATCATAGGCCTGTACTGGCAGCACTTGTCTAAGGTTTACTAGTATATCTTCACTTTTTACATCGCTAAAACCTATAACAGTCATCATAAAGATTAGAAAAGGAAATAGAGCCAATAACAAATTATAAGCAACCTGAGAACCTAAAGCCAAAACATCATGCTCTTGAAACCGTACAAATAAATCCCCAGCTAATATTTTAACCTTACTTTTTTCCATAGCCTCTAAATACCACCTCAATATTATATTAGTAGCAACTAGAAAATTCTATTGCCCTTAAATAATAATATTGTGTAACAACTAGACGGAATTTATTTATTTTTTCCTAAGTATTTTATAGTATGTAAAATAGAAAGCCAGCATTCCTAAAATGGATCCTGCAAAATCTATAAGTACATCTCTAACGCTGGAAGTCCTTCCTGGTACATAAATCTGATGAAACTCATCCAGTACAGCATATAATAGGCATATAAATAAAATATATATAACCGCGTTTTTACCCTTTAAATTTAAACTAAAGAGTACCCCACAGGCCAAGATAGCTAACACGCAGTATTCAAAGGCATGTGCATTCTTTCTTATAAATAGATTAAAACTTTCCTCTTTAGCATTTGAGGGCAGTGGAGTATATTTCATAGAGGATTCTCCTCTTTCTTTTCTAACCTCTGCTCTCAACATATTTGTTATAGTAAAGCTTTTTGCATTTGATTCAACCCCTGTTTTAGATGAATTATAAAATATAAAGCCAAGCCATAAAATACACAATAAAACAACATATTTCTTCACTTACTTCCTCACCTCCACTTGAAATCATTATAATGTTATCTATAATCCTAGGCAATAAGTGTACAGATAAATTTGCAATTAATTTAAAATTTAAAGGACAGTTTCCGCAATATGATAAACGGAATACTGTCCTTTTGTTATTTCTTTTTATTCTTCTCTTCACTATCACCATAGTAATAATAATAATTTCCATAGTAACCTTTTCTGCCTGTCTTTTCTACTTTATTTAATACAGTTCCTATAATAGGTGCATTAACCTGCTGCAAAAGCTCTACAGCCTTTTTGGTTTCCTCTATTTGAGCTTGACCAGATGCCACTACCAGCAGTACACCATCCACCATAGTAGATAACACCTGAGGATCTGTTACAGCTATTACAGGCGGTGCATCAATGATAATATAATCAAAATTTTCTCTAGCCTGTGCTAAGAAGGATTTCATCTTATTAGATGCAAGCATTTCAGATGGATTTGGCGGCACAGTACCCGCCGTTAATATAGTTAAGTTTTCAGTATACTTTTGAGCTACATCATCAAATTTATACTGCCCTATAAGAAGATTTGAAATACCCTTTGTATTAGTTATATTAAATTTCTTATGAACCGTAGATTTTCTCAAATCACAATCTATAAGAAGTACCCTTTGATTTACCTCTGCCATAGCTAAAGCTAAATTTGCAGTAGTTGTAGACTTACCCTCAGAAGGTCCAGAACTGGTTACTAGTATAATCTTTAATTCCTTGTCAAAGCTTGAAAATTGTATATTACTTCTCAAGGTTCTATAAGCTTCAGATATTGGAGACTTCGGTTTATCCTGTACTATCAACAACTTATACTCCCCCTTACATCTCAGTGTTATTAGGTATCATACCTAATACTGGCAAATCTAAGTATTTCTTTACGTCTTCCTGAGACTTTATAGTGCTGTCCATAAATTCGATTAAGAAAACTAAGCCTATAGAAAGCATAAGCCCAAGGAAAAATGCAATTGCAATATTCATTACCTTTTTAGGCTTTACAGGTGCAGTCGGCACATCTGCCTTATCTATAATCTTTATGTCTCCAGCAGAATACACCTGCTTAGAGTAATCAATAAATTCCTGTGATAGAGTATTTACAATATTAGCTGCATCCTCTGCTTTATCTGCCTCAGCTGTTATTATTAGTATCTGTGTACCATCTTGAGGAGTAACGGTTATATTTTTCTCTACGTCCCCCATAGACATTCCATTATTCAATTTGCTGGCTGTCTTCTCAGCTACAGCATTAGATTTTGCAATTTCAGCATAGGTCTTTACAAGGTTCTGATACATCATTACATCGTCGTTTTTTATATTGATATTTGTACTATCATTATTCTTTGCTATAATAATACTTGCTTGAGCTTCATAGGTAGGTGGTATTACAAAAAAACTTAATATTGCCGATATTATAACTGCAACTAGTGTAATAGTTATTATAACGACTTTTCCACCCTTTATCATATCAAGAAATTGACCAATATCAACATTGTTTTCTTCCATTAGTTTAACCCCCATAACAGTTTTACAGTCCATAAATAATTATATATTCTTTATGCCTGTTTTTCTATAGTTATATTTAAATTTATTCTATTATATATCTGGATGGTTTTTTAGTTAAAGCACAAAATCGTTATTTCCTACCAAACTACTTAAAAATTTTTTTCTCCTACTAATAGTTCTTGTCCAATTTCGTACAGATTATATTATATACAATAAATATACAATAATAAATACATTTTCGTTAAATAAATTAAAAATACAAATAAAACAGGCTAAAATGCAGCCTGTTTTATCTAAAAAAGAAGAACTTTTTCTTTTTTTCTATTACTTTGGCAACGTTAATAATATCCTTATTATTAACAATATTCTCAGCATTTTTCAAAGCATTTTTAGCTACTACTCTGTCTATATGTTTAGTTTTCTCCAGTGCATGCTGCAAACCTGGGCAGCGTCGCCTAGCAGAATGTGCATCAGAAGCTATAAAATGACATATACCATTCTCAATTAGCTTATTAGCCGTTTTCTGAACCTCTTTTCCAAAGATTCCTGTTATACTGCCGGTATTTATTTGAAAATAACAGCCATTCTCAATAAATTCATTAACAGCAGTTATATCCTTTTGTATAAATAAGTACCTCTCAGGGTGAGCAATTATAGGTCTTACCCCTTGAATTTTAAGTTCATACAAAATATCCATGGCATTAGAAGGAAGCTCATCCATGGCAAATTCCACAAGCATATATTTACTGTTATTTATGCAGCCTATCACTCCATTTTTCAACAAATCTAAACTGTACTTATCTAAATAAACCTCTTGCCCATAAATCACTTCAACCTCTAAATTATTTTGTTTAAGCTGTTCATTTAACTTGTCCACATGTTTAATAATACTGGAGAAGTGATTCTCGAATCTGCCTCTTATATAGTGGGGAGTGGCTACTATCTTGCTAGTTCCCGCTGCCTGTGCTATTTTTATCATTTCAATTGTTGTAGCTAAAGAATCTGAACCATCATCAATACCTGGAACTACATGGCTGTGAATATCAATCATAATAAAAACTCCCCTTTCTAAATTATTAAATATTAATCTATTGCTATCTGCTGATCGTTCTTACAATTCTGTTTCACATTATATTTATTAAAATCCAAATTTAATAAATACTCTGCAAATCCTTCTCTTAAATCCTCTCTTTTTAGAGCCATTTCCACTGTTGCCTGCAAATACCCTAATTTATCTCCCACATCGTATCTTCTTCCTTGGAATTCATAAGCATAAATTGCCTGCTGGCTAAGAAGGGTTTTTAAAGCATCTGTTAATTGTATTTCAGCTCCTTTACCAGCTTTTGTTTTTTCTATTATTTCAAATATCTCAGGCATAAGTATATATCTGCCTAATATAGCTATTTGGGAAGGAGCCTCTTCCATATTAGGCTTTTCAATTAAATCCTTAACCTTATAGATGCCCTCTTCTATTTTTAAAGGCTTTACTATCCCATATTTCGATACTTCTGCCTTATCCACTTGTTGAACTCCTAAAATTGATGTTTTGTATTCGTTAAAACAGTTTATAAGCTGCTTTAGACAAGGCACCTCACTATCTACCACATCATCTCCAAGCATTACTGCAAAAGGCTCGTTACCTACAAAGCTTTTTGCACAGCCTATGGCATGTCCCAAACCTTTAGGTTCCTTTTGCCTTATAAAATGAATATTAGCTAGGTTTGTTATATTTCTTACTACTTCTAATAGCTCCTTCTTATTATGATTTTCAAGTTCTAATTCCAATTCTACAGATTTATCAAAATGATCCTCTATGGACCTCTTATTTCTGCCTGTTATAATAAGTATTTCTTCTATACCAGAAGATACAGCTTCCTCTATTATATATTGTATAGTTGGCTTATCCACTATAGGAAGCATTTCTTTTGGCTGAGCTTTAGTTGCAGGTAAAAATCTTGTACCTAGCCCTGCTGCTGGTATTATTGCCTTTCTTATTCTAATCAACTTTATAAACCCCATTTCATATTATATCATCTAGACAATTTTTTCCTCTTTATCACTACCAAATAGCTAACTGCTGCTATAATAATTAAAGCTATACTTACTATTCCTAAAATAGCAACATTATTGTATTGGTTACCGCCGCTTGCAGCTATTACACTCTTCTTTTGTAAAGTGTTATTTTTAGTATCTTCACCCTTTTTTATTTTAGCATTATCCGCAGGCTTTTGAAGTTCCTTGCTTGCATTTCCTGAAGAATTCTCTTTGTCAGAAGCTGCATTAGTAACACCTTGAGAAGCAGCCTTTGAATTACTGCCATTTAAATTGCTGTTGCCTGCTGTGGAACTACCGTTTGCTGCCGCGGTACTAGGATTTGTTATATTGCTTGTTCCATCACTATTAAGCTTAAAATCATAGCCGGTAAATGTATAGGATTGCTCCTGTATGTCTTTGTTAACCAATTGTATTTTTAAATTATTATCATCATCCGGCTCCTTAATAAAAGGTATACTTTTTATATGAAAGCTGTCTTTTTTCAGCACTTGAGCATTTATCTTTAAAAAATTTCCTGAACCAGAGAAGCCATTAATTTTTCCAAGGCAGGAAAACCCGTACTCCACAGTACCATTGTTTTCATCTATCTTATTCAAGGCCTCAAAACTGTTAATTCCGCTTTGAGAGATTAAATCTCCTTTTTCTATACTGTTTACCTTTATTATTTGGTTGTTATATTTTAATTTTACAGCTCCTGCAAAAAAACTACTTATATTGTTAACATTAATTAATATTTGAATGTTTTGTCCCTGCTCTATTTTGCCATTTACTTTAACATCTACACTAGCAACTTCTTCTGCAAATACTGTTGAGCTAAATAATAACATACAAAATACTATTAATGTAACTGTTACTTTTTTCATAATATAATCTCTTCCTTCATGCAAAATAATATTTTTTACATATCCGATGCTATCTTTACTAAATCATATACATCAATTATGCTATCAGAATTCAAATCATTATATGAACTACTAGAGGTTTTAGTATTATACGCTTGTGCTTCCTGCGCTAAATCAAGGATATCAACTTTCCCATCTTTGTTTAAATCTCTAGATTTATCAGTAAATGCTTTAAGACATACATTAGCATCTGAATACTCTGTGGTGATGTCTGTCCAACTTAATCCATCTATGCTGACATAGCTTTCACCTGCACTTGAAGCTGCATTACTAGAATAACTGTACTCAAGATCCTCAACTGGTATCTTTGCATCCCCGCTTGCTGCAGTAGTTTTAACTACAATAGCATACTTCTCACCTTGCTTTAGGAGAACCTTTTTATCAAGCTTAATTGTGTGATAGCCAGCTTCAGCAATAGTACCAGACTTAAGTGGTATCAAATTAGAAAAATCTCCACTGGCTGCATTATGTTTAATATATATTTGATAGCCTTGTCCTTGTTCCAAAGTATAAAAGCTTACTGCTGCCAAATCTTCATTTGATGCTGAACCTGCAGTAAATACATTACTATACCAGGTGGAAGATGAATTACCAGTCAGATATGTAACATATCCTAATGGATCATATTGATAAATATTGTCATAATTATTTGCAGCTTCAGCAGTAAATACAGTAGTATCAGTACCTATTATTGTATCATAATAGGATACATAAAAATAACCATTATCTCCCCAGCTTGTCCCCCAATTGTTTTTGCATATAAAAGCTCCATTTCCTGGCGCCGCAGGGCTAAAATTACTTGCAGAATAATTATCATCCCATCCAACAATAGTGATATCATGATTAGCAGCTGTATTATTTGGGTCATTTGTATCTAAAGGTACAGTGTTATAAAATGAATGATTGGCTGCATTATAATACTTATCATCATAATGTATGGAGCTGTCAACGGATCCATATTGCATTACTGCCTGCTTAATTTCACTATTATCAGTAGAATTCGTTCTATCTGGTAAATATAGTACATCCTGCACATGCTTCACTGGCTTCATTTTCCCTCTTACTACTATATCAAAAGGACTTGCATTCTCAGGATATGGATCATCCTTTTCTAATGCAGGTCCATTCCAGCTGGCATAGTAGGCAGTAGCCATATCTCTAATACCTCCATTATACTCGAAACTTAGATCATCAAATCCATTTTCAGTAACAAGGTTATTTTCTGACAGGTCATATGAACCTTGTCCACTTTTAAGTAAATAGGATTCCAGCGCTGCAGTGGCTGCAAATGCCCAGCAGCTTCCTACTGAACCTTGATCTTTTACACTAGTTATAAAACCATAGCTTCGCGAATCATACTGAGCTGGTAAATTAGCGTCTTTTTTTAAATTAGGTAAGCTTAAATTTTTTGTAATTTTTATGGAGCTTCCTTTTTTACCAAGGCCCTTTTGATTTATATTAGATGTTCCATTTAGTTTAATATTGTTTAAATCAGTCAAATAATTAAAATTAGGTTTAACTTCATTAAAATAAACATTTCCTGCTGCATTTACATTGCTATTACGTAACACGCAGCAACTTATTGTAATTGTTGTTGTTACGGCACATATTTTTTTTAATACACTTTTTTTCATTGTATCCCAACCCCTTTATTACATTATATCTTATTATATCACAACAATATATTATCTAAAATAATGTAATTTTGCCAAATATATTTTTATTATACCTAATGCGGTATTATCTACTATAAATATAAAATTTCTAGCAATCATCGTAAAATAATGGTAAAATAATGTTAAAAAATAGATATTCTTTTATTATTATAAAGATGATATAATAAAAAAGAATATAATTTACAGATATACCGTGATTTATGTTTACAGGGGGTGTTATAAAAGTTCATGCAAATATCAACCTACAATATACTTAAATTTTATTATAAGGGGGTTTGGCTTTGAAACTAAAGAAAATTACTGCTTACATTACATGCTTATTACTCATTATAAATGCAGTGTTCTCCTTTGACTTCAGAGTAAAGGCTGATTCTAACACTTTAATTTCTTATTCCTTTAGCAGCAGCAACATACAAGCAGGACAAACATTTGATATTACTGTTAATGCTGCCAATATTACAAATTTATATGGAGCATCAGTAGATTTCTACTATGACCCAACTGCTATTCAGATTACTGGAGTAGATCAAGGAGCAATATTTAAAAACTCTGGTAAATCTGTAAATGCCATGACACCAACAAATGATTCCACTAATGGAGTGATAAGCTTTACAGAAACTTTGCAAAGCAATATTTCAGGGCTAGCTGTTGGTTCAACAAATAGTTTGTTTGTAATCCATGCAAAAGCCTTAAAGGCTGCAACAACTCCGATTAATACAATCTCTGATAATATAAACAATACTATGTCAGCCTCAGGAAACAATATGTGTATTAAATTATCAGATAGCAACGGACAAGCTGTTAGTTATAGTGCTAGAAGTGGAACCATTAGTATTAACGATGTAATTTCTCCTAGTATTGACAGCTTTACAGCTGATAAAACCTCTCCACAGGTAAGCAATACTGCTGTTAATTTAATTGTATCCGCTTCTGGTGGTACTAGTTTACTTTATCAGTTCTGGGCCTTTGATGGTACTAATTGGACTTTAATTAAGGATTATTCATCTAGCTACACTGCTACTTGGACTCCTACTGTGGCTGGTTCCTATACTCTTTATGTAAATGTTAAGGATTCTAAGTCTACTAAATCTTATGATACTTTTAAAACTATTAAT
>JAUZPI010000075.1 GCA_030706015.1 Bacillota bacterium | reverse complement strand
TTATATCCAATGCCCCACACCACCTTTAAATATTTTGGTTCTTTAGGATTAATCTCTATTTTTTCTCTTATTCTTCGAATATGAACCGCAACGGTATTCTCCGCATTAAAGCAGGGTTCATTCCACACCTTCTCGTAAATTTCCTCTATAGAAAATACTCGTCCCTTATTTTCCATTAGAAGTTGTAGTATTTTGTATTCAATTGGAGTAAGTCTCACATTGGTACCATCTACGGTTACAGTCTTATTAGCCTTGTCCAATATTAAGCCATTAATAGCTATTTGATCTTCATTTGCCTTATAGTTTCCAAGGTTAACGTATCTTCTCAGCTGAGACCTCACTCTTGCCACTAACTCCATGGGATTAAAAGGTTTGGTAACATAGTCATCGGCACCTACATTGAGTCCTAATATTTTATCTGTATCCTCAGATTTAGCTGAAAGCATAATTATTGGAATATTCTTTGTTTCTCTTATCTTAAAAGTAGCTTTTATCCCATCCATTTTTGGCATCATTATATCCATAATTATAAGATGAATGTCTTCTTCTTCAAGAATCATCAGAGCATCTATACCATCCTTTGCGGTAAATATATTTATATCATCACTTTTTAGATAAATTTTAATTGCATCTCTTATTTCGTCCTCATCATCTACTATTAGTACATTGTATTTGTTCATGGTATCCCCATCCTTTCCTAGCATATTATATCATCTTCTACCTCCTTACCTTAGCTACATTTCTATTTTAAAATATAATTTTTACAAACAACTATATAAAATTCTTACGAATTTCTTAAGAAAAATTCAATATGCTACTTGCATAATATATTGAGTTATGTTATTATGAAGAAGTTGTAAAAATAATAGTTACAACATAATAGGTTGATTTAATTAGATTAAAACATTACCTTTTTAGGCATATAGTGTAGATCTGTTTTAAATCCTATTATGAATAAAAAGGAGAAATGTTAAAATGGCTGATAAGAATATTGTTTGTAAAGATTGTGGAAAAGAATTTGTATTCACTGAAGGAGAGCAAGCTTTCTACAAAGAAAAAGGTTTTGAAAATGAACCACAAAGATGTCCTGATTGTAGAAGAGCTAGAAAGCAACAAAACAACAGAGGATTTCAAAGATAATATAAATCTTTTATAAATAAAAAACCTATAAGGATTGATTCTTATAGGTTTTTTTATGTGCTATTGCTTGAATTGAAAATGCAAAGGAAGCGATATTTGGAATGGAATTAAAGAAAAGAAATATAGTTATAGCTATAATGGTAGCAATGTTCCTAGGGGCAGTAGAAGGAACAGTCGTAACAACAGCTGTACCAACTATAGTTAAAGATTTAAGCGGCTTTCAGTTAATAAGCTGGGTTTTTTCTTTGTATTTACTTACATCAGCTATTTCTACACCTATATATGGAAAGCTATCCGATCTATATGGAAGAAAAAATATACTATCTATAGGCATAATAATATTTTTAGTTGGAAGCTGCCTATGTGGATTATCTAGAAATATGTATCAGCTTATAGCCTTTAGGGCACTGCAGGGGATTGGTGCAGGAGCCATATTTACAGTTACATATACTATTGTAGGGGATGTATTTACCCTCGAAGAAAGAGCTAAAGTTCAAGGCTGGGTAAGCTCCGTATGGGGCATAGCAAGCTTGGTGGGTCCTTTCTTAGGAGGATTCCTAATTGATAATTTATCCTGGCATTGGATCTTCTTTATAAATATACCCTTTGGAATATTATCTGTTGTGTTACTTCAGAGAAATCTTAAAGAGAATTTTCATAGAAAGAAGCATAAAATTGATTTTGCAGGTACTGCAGCTTTGTCTGCTGCAATTATTTCACTGTTGTATGGTTCTCTATCAGCTGGTGGAAGCAATACAACCTATACCTTAATAATTTCTGCTGTACTTACAGTTATTTTTCTTGTGATTTTTTATTTTGTTGAGAAGAAGGCTGTGGAACCTATTATACCTTTTGAGATTTTTACAAAGACAAACACAATAGTAAATATAATAAGCTTTTTATCATCAGCTGTTTTAATAGCAGCGGATGTGTATATGCCTATCTATATGCAGAATATTTTAGGTTTTGGAGCAACAATTTCAGGTCTTTCAATGGCACCAATGTCCGTGGCATGGCTGCTGTCTTCTGTAATATTAGGAAAGGCAATACCTAAATATGGTGAAAGAGTGGTTATTGCAGTATCTTCACTAATATTACTTGTAAGTTGTTTGCTTTTACCTACCTTAAATATCAGTTCTCCTTTAGTACTGGTAATAATCTATGCTTTTGTAATGGGCTTTGGCTTTGGGGGAAGTTTTACTACGCTTACAATAGTAGTGCAGTCTTCTGTTGATTATAGTAAGAGGGGTGCTGCCACAGCTTCAAACTCTTTAGTACGTACCTTAGGGCAGACTATAGGAGTGAGCATATTCGGAGGAATATTTAATTTAGGCATAATCAACTATTTCAACGAGCTTGGAATTAAGGGAATAGAACCAGAAAATTTATATTCATCTTCTAGTGTAAACAGTGGATTGTCTTTAGAGCATATAAGAGCATCTTTGAATTCATCACTGCACACAGTTTTCGGAGTTTTAATTGCTATAGCTGTGATTTGCTTGATTCTATCTGCTTTACTGCCTAACAGTTTAAAAAAAGATATAAAATGAAAATAATACCTATGAACAAATGATGACTTTTTATGTTGAAATATGTTAAAATATATAATTGGTATGACAAAGTGAATAAAACATATTGTTGTTGTTTTATTAGCATATAAATTAGTGATTTTAGGAGGAAAAAATGAAGACACTAACGATAAATGGCAATACTTATGCAACTAATGAATTAACTACTATTTTAAAATTAGCAAAAGAGAACAATATAGACATTCCTACTCTTTGCTACCTTAACGACTGCAATAGTGAAGTAGGTAACTGTGGAGTTTGTGTAGTTGAAGTAGAAGGAAAAGGATTAGTAAAGGCATGCACTACATATGTAGAAGAAGGAATGGTTATAAGCACTAACTCACCAGTAGTAGAAGAAGCTGTAAAAGCAAGAATGGCACAGCTTTTAGATAAACATGAGTTTAAATGTGGTCCTTGTAACAGAAGAGAAAATTGTGAATTTTTAAAGCTAGTTATAAAAACTAAGGCAAGAGCAAACAAGCCATTTGTTATTGCTGATAAAACAGCATTTGTTGATAATAGAAGTAAATCCATAGTAATTGATAGAACTAAATGTGTATCCTGCGGAAGATGCGTTGCAGCTTGTAAGGAGAAAACAGGTACATGCTCCATTAACTTTATAAAAGATGGAGAGGACACAATTATTGCTCCAACAGATAATAAATGTTTTGATGATACTAATTGTTTATTATGTGGACAATGTGTTGCTGCATGTCCAGTAGCTGCATTATCAGAAAAATCACATATAGAAAGAGTAACAGAAGCATTAAATGATTCAGAAAAGCACGTAATCGTGGCAATGGCTCCATCTGTTAGAACAGCAATGGGTGAGTTATTTAAGATGGGTTATGGAGTAGATGTAACAGGAAAACTTTATACAGCTCTAAGAAACCTTGGTTTTGATAAAGTGTTCGATATAAACTTCGGTGCAGACATGACTATAATGGAAGAAGCAACTGAATTAGTTCAAAGAATAAAGAACAATGGGCCATTCCCAATGTTTACTTCATGCTGTCCAGCTTGGGTAAGAGAAGTAGAAAACTACTATCCAGAATTATTAGAAAATCTTTCATCAGCTAAATCACCACAACAAATATTTGGTGCGGCTAGCAAGACTTATTATCCAACAATTTCAGGCATTGAAGCTAAGAATGTATATACTGTTACCATTATGCCATGTACAGCTAAGAAATATGAAGCTGATAGACCAGAAATGGAAAATGACGGTCTTAGAAATATAGATGCAGTTATAACAACTAGAGAACTAGCTAAGATGATTAAGGATGCTAAAATAGATTTTGCAAAGCTCGAAGACAGCGCAGCAGATCCAGCAATGGGAGAATATACTGGTGCTGGAACTATATTTGGTGCTACTGGTGGAGTTATGGAAGCAGCTCTTAGAACTGCGAAGGACTTTGCAGAAAACAAAGACTTACACCAAATCGAATATGAACAAGTTAGAGGTCTTAACGGAATAAAAGAAGCTGCTGTTGAAATTGCTGGCAATGAATATAATATCGCAGTTATCAATGGAGCAGCAAATGTATTTGAATTTATTAAATCAGGAAAAATGGACAGCAAGCAATATCACTTCATCGAAGTTATGGCATGTCCAGGAGGCTGCGTAAATGGTGGCGGACAACCTCATGTAAGTGCAGCTGAAAGAGAAAAAATTGATGTTAGAACCGTAAGGGCATCAGTATTATATAACCAAGATAAACATCTTCCAAAGAGAAAGTCACATGAAAATGGTGCTTTAATTAAGATGTACGATGAATACATGGGCAAACCAGGAGAAGGTATTGCACATAAATTACTTCATTTTAAATATAAAAAGAAATCTTAGTATCTTTTATACCTAGTCATAGGATACTAAGTAATTAATAAAAAGCCTGTCCTGGGGATATAAAGGACGGGCTTTTATTATTCTAACTGCAGCCGCCGCTGCAACTAGCGCAGCTGGAACAAGCTGAGCAGGCTGAATTAAGGGAAGAAGACATATTAGTTATTTCAAAACTACATTCACTTATAACATATTCATCCTCACTGCTGTCATTAAACCTAATTTTATCATCTACAAATTCGATTTTTAAAGGGATAATTTCTTTAGACATATCATCAATAATACTTACTACCAAATCAGGTTTATAAATCTTTCGCTCTCCATTTGGTATAGTAACTTCTATTTTATCGTATGAAGTAATTAAGGATTTTACATTACCTTCCTTTGTGAAATTGAGGGAGTTTGAATCTGCATGTAGACCTAATGCATTAGTATCATAAGCAGATATATCCCCTATAGCAGTTTTCACAGTTATAGCTTTATTTGGTTCTAGGGACTTAAGTTTGCCGTTCTCATAAAAGGATACTCCAATCCTAGTTATCATTTTACCTGCAGGTGAGTCTATAAGTATAGCATTGTTGGGCCAAAAAGTTATGCTGTATACAGCACCGTCTTCATAAAAACGAACAGATATAACGTGCTGTTTAAACTTACCTATAGAAAGATCAAATTCGATTGGTTCTGACAATTCAAATTCATCATCCTCTGTCCAATAGGCTGATAATCTACCGTTAAGTGGGAATATGCGTTTGATATTTCCATTTTCATGAAATGTAATATACTCAGCAGGCATAGTTCCTATGGAGGTTGCTATTTCAGTTTGATCCTGTAAACTAATGCTTTTTAAATTACCACTTTTGAAATAAGAAATAGGATTGGTCATTTTACGTCTTTCACCGGCAGTCTCATATTGTGGTATTAATACTCCGTATTTAGTATTTATCTTATTCATTACATTTCCTCCCTTGGCCTAAAAATATTAAAATTAACACTATTCTACAGTATCTGTTTTTATATGTCAATTTACGATTTATTTATATTTTAGATAAAAAAGTGATAATATGCAATAAAAATCTTCATATTTATGAGAATTTGATACTATAATATGATGTAGTAAAAATATTAGGCTTAATAGAAAATGGGGGTAGGTGGAAGAAAATGAGCGAATACAGTAAGGGTGATGAAAGCAATATGGATAAATTAAAAAATAACAGGTCTCTAGAAAATGATATTGAGGATTTGATAAGTTCTACCTATGATGATGAAAATGATTTATATGGGGAAGCAAATGCAATGCAAGAACAGCTTAGTAAATTACATTTAGATTCGAAGAAGCAGCAATATGTAGAAGAAAACATCAAACCATTAGTGAGTTTATTAGTGGGACTTTCAAGCACCTCATTTAACTTATCTAACTCTGCGGCAGTACTTACTAGTAATCCTATAGTTTCTAGAAAAAAATCAAAGCTTAAGGATACTATTCGCTTAGTATATAATATTAATGATGAATGTGAGGACATATATAAGATCGTAAAAAAAAGAATTAACTATTTACTAGATGATGCTAAATCAGAAGAGTAATAGATTAAGATAACATGAGCTAGGAAGATAACGAGAATATCTTCCTAGCTCATGTTAGAAGTTGGCTGCGGAATATACTATTCATTTAAAGCAATTTCTGTTCCAGGTGCCTCCAAAAGCTTTTCAAGTCTGCTTATAAGCGCTGCCTTTCTTATAGGCTTTTTCAAATAGCATTTTATGCCAAGCTGTTTAGCTTTCATGATGGTACCAAGCTCAACCTTATCTGTAAGTATCATTATAGGAATATCTTTATATTTGGGATTTGTTTTTAATTTAGCGATAAGTTCTAATCCGTTTTCACCATTTAAAACTAAATCCATTATAATTAAATCAACAATGACACCATATTCCTCAATTTTGCTGAGCATGCCCCATTCACTTCCTGTCTCAGAAAGCTTTACACCTTCCCGTTCTAAAATCATCCTAAGCTGAAGTTTTATAGTTCGTGAATCCTCAACAGCTAATATTCTTTTACCACTAAGCATCTCCAAAGCCTCCCCACGTGTATGTTAAATTGTTATACTATGCTGCTTGAAAAATTCCTTTATATCCTTTTCGGCTATATTGAAGAGTTCTTCAATATGATTAATATCATTTTGTACATCATCATATTTACCAAGTTTCAATTGCTTGTCTAATGCAGCAGAAACCTCATATAAATCAGTTATATTAAGACTTGTTGATATACCCTTCATATTGTGTATAACTCTTTCTAGTCTCGTCCAATCTTTTTCGCTGCAAAGAAATTTACTTTCTTGAATATTTGACCTCATTTCAGTGATATATTCTGAGTATAGGGAAGAAATATCAGTAATACTAACGCCCATGTCCTCTACTAGTTCCATAATATTATATTTACAAGGTGTATTCTCCATAAGAAACTAATCCCCCTTAGCTTTACTATATTGTATTTTTCTAATTGTTTTTTTCGTAAGCTCAAGACTTCCTCCAGTAGAAAAAAATACACAATTCGCGAAAATTCTCATAGTTATAATTTATCATATTTCTAAATGGAAATATACAGGAAAGTTAATGCTATATACAATTATATTATGGAATTAATAATAATATTAAATAAAATGGACATGTTTTTTCCAATAAACTATGGCGTTTGGGGGATTTGCCACTAAAGTGAAAAGTAAAAATAATCATTAATGAAGAGCTATATGGCATATTGATTTCATGAATATTTCTGAAATTATTGTACTAAATTAAAGAGTATTAAGGTGATGATATCACTTAATACATAATCTTATGATATAATCTAACTAGGTAATTAATAATTATATTGAATTAATGTTTGTAAATGAAATATGCAATATTAGATGAAAAGGAATGAAAGAGAAAATGTCAGATAAAAATTTGGAAATGATGAAAAAAATAATCGAAGCAAAAAAGCAAAAGGGTTCCAAAGGTGCTCAAGCTATGAGACCGGATAAAAACATGGGAAAGACCCAAAAAGCCTTCAGAAATACAAAAAAGGGTGGAGTATTTGATTAATAAATACAAATTTTGTTCATTAATATTATTAGAATATGAATAATGAATGTTAGGTTATAGAATTAATTGAGGTGAAAGTGTGATAAACGAAGCTTTAAAAGCTCTGCAAAAATATTACGGTTATAAAGACTTTAGAAAGTCACAAAAATCAGTAATAGAGAATATTTTAAGTGGTAAAGATACCTTGGCTATAATGCCTACAGGGGGAGGTAAATCTATATGTTATCAGATCCCCGCACTGCTATTTGATGGAATAACAATTGTTGTATCACCGTTGATTTCACTGATGAAGGATCAAGTGGATAGCATAAAAGAATTAGGTATTGGCGCAGGATACATAAATAGTTCTCTTACTCCAAAGGAGTCCTTCGATATTATATCTAGATTACAAGGGCAGAGCATAAAGATTCTGTATGTTGCCCCAGAAAGATTAGAGTCAACTGAATTTTGTCAGATGATGAAAAATCTTGATATATCTCAGATTGCTGTTGATGAAGCTCACTGTGTTTCTCAATGGGGACATGATTTTAGAACAAGCTATAGATATATATCAAAGTTTATAAAAGCTTTGCCTAAAAGACCGATAGTTACAGCATTTACAGCTACCGCTACAGAAGAGGTTAGAGAGGACATAGTAAAACTTATACAGTTAAATAATCCTGGAGTTTTCATTTCAGGTTTCGATAGAGAAAATTTAAAAATCAATTGTTTAAAAGAAGGGGACAGATTTGGATACCTGCTTAATTATGTAAAAGAAAACAGAGAACAGTCAGGGATTATTTATGCATCTACTCGAAAAGAAGTAGATAATATTTATGAAAAACTTAAGAAAGAAGGTTTATCTGTTTCTAGATATCATGCAGGGTTGTCCGATGAGGAAAGAAAAAATAATCAAGAGGATTTCGTATATGATAGAATAAATGTAATAATTGCTACTAATGCTTTTGGAATGGGAATTGATAAATCTAATGTAAGATATGTAATACATTTTAATATGCCGCGAAATATTGAAGCCTATTATCAAGAAATAGGAAGAGCAGGGCGTGATGGAGAAATAAGTGAATGTATTTTGCTATTTTCTGCTCAAGATATAATTACACAAAAATATCTTATTGAAACAAGCATTCAATCTTCAGAACGAAAAATTAATGAATATAAAAAACTACAATTTATGATAGATTTTGTTCACTACAATGGTTGTCTAAGAAAATATATACTTAATTATTTTGGGGAAAGCATAGAGTATGAAGAATGCGGTAATTGCAGTAATTGCATAAATGAAGGTCAGTTGGTGGATAAAACTATAGACGCTCAAAAGGTAATATCCTGTATTTATAGAATGAAGAAGGACTTTGGGGTTAATATGATAGCTGATGTACTTAGGGCTTCTAAACAGCAGAAGATACTTCAGCATAAGTTTAATGAATTATCTACCTATGGCATCATGAAGGATTATTCTAAAGATGATCTTGTTGGATTTATAAATACATTAATTGCTCATGCTTATATAGCATTAAAAGAAGGAGAGTTTCCAACAGTTATATTAAATTCAATGTCTACGAGGGTTTTAAAGGGTGAAGAAAAGGTAATTCTTAAGGAAATAATTAAGGTTAAGAAGATATCCTCAAATAATGAATTATTTGAGGAGCTGAGAATATTAAGAAGAGAAATTGCAGCGGAAGAGGGAGTACCTCCATATTATATATTTGCAGATACTACTCTAAAAGAAATGAGTACTAGGTATCCTTTAACAGAGGAGCAGCTTCTTGATATTTCAGGAGTAGGGGAGTCAAAATTAGAAAAATTCGGGAGTAAATTTATAGAGATAATTGAGAAATATGTAATTGATAAGAATATTGAAATAAGCTGGATATTTAAGAAGAAAACAAAATTACAAATTGACGGAGAAAAGGTGAAAACCCATGAAATATCGGTTAATATGCTTAGGGAAGGTAAATCTATAAAGGAAATCGCTAAAGAAAGGGAATGCACTGTTCAAACCATTATTAATCATATTGCAAAATTTCTTGATGAAGGGAAGAGTTTAGATACAACTATTAAGTTTGATGAATTATTTGATGAGGAGCAGGAAAAGCTAGTTCTGTCTGTGGTAGAACAGGTAGGAGCTGAAAGATTGGCGCCTATAAAGGAGAAGCTTCCTGAAGGATTCACCTATGATACAATAAGAGCAGTAATATTAAAAAATTATGTTTTAGCATAGAGTATTAGTATTTCTAAGCTAAAGGAGAAAGAGCATGGCTTATATAAACCATGCTCTTTCTAGATTAATTTTTTAGGGAAAAATTATATTGTGCTAATACTAAGCTGTCTTTCTTCTTCTTGAGAATATTATAAGTGCAGCACCAGCTATTGCTACAATAGAGCCTATTACTATTAACATAGTCTCATCTACTGTTGAACCAGTCTTTGGAAGAACAGTGGATGCTGTTTTTTCTACTGCAAAATAATCACTGCAGTGGTTAAGCTCAATTGTGATATAACCTTTTGAGTCAGCAGTAGCTTCAGCCACAACCTCATAAGTGTTTTTATCTGCAAAATATCTGCAAATTGTTACTGTCTTGTTAGCAAAGTCAGCGCCAAGTAATACAGTAACCTTAGCCTTTCCAGGAAGATATCCATCATAGTTGAAGGAGAATGGTGCTATAGCCACATCTTTTCCTAGTACAGCTTTTACCTTTGCTTCTTCTTTTGCTTTTAAGTCGCTGCTTACAGTCTTTAATGAAAGATCTATATCAGAGTTAGTATCATTAGTGATGTCTTTTCCATTGAAGCTCCAAGTCACATCGCCGCTTTTTACTGTAATTGTTTTATCTTTACCTTTTAATGCATTGAAAACATCTTTTGATATTACGCTGTTGTTAGTAGCATCTACATTAACAGCAGTCACATTGGATGAATTTATTTGCTCTGTAACATCAGCAGTTTTATTGCTAACGGCAGCAGTGTTGCTTGAAGCGTTGCCACTGTTACTAGTGCTACCACTGTTGCTAGTGCTACCACTGTTGTCAGTGCTTCCGCCATTGCTGGTACTTCCAGTGTTGTTGAAGCTTGCAGTATCGGCAAGTACCATTGAAGTTCCTGCTGGAACTACTACTTTGTTTCCAGAAACTGTATCGATAGCATCTGTTCCTGCTTTTTCACCTTTAACTACAACTGTCCAATTTGATGTTGGAAGAGTAATTTCTGTATCTTCTTTACCAGCATTGATAGCTACAGCTATGTTTTTCCAGCTGTCGCCATTAGCATTGTTTGAAATAGTGTAAGCTATTGTACTGTCATTAGTATCAAGGAAGCTTAGGTTCTTTTGAATATCAGCAGTTGTTGCCATTCTGAAAGCAGGATGATCTTTTCTAAGCTTTATTAAACCTTCATAGTAATTTACTACATTCTTATAAGTGTGTTTTCTGCTCCAGTCAAGTTCATTTACTGAGTCAGGCGAAATGTAGCTGTTATCTACAAATCCTTTTCCGCTTGGATCAACCTTAGTTCCAAGCATTTCTTGTCCAGCTTGTAAGAATGGTATACCTTGAGAAGTTAATACTATAAAGCTAGCTTGTTCATCCATCTTTATTCTATCAGCTTCTGATGCATCTGGTTGTGATAATGCTATTCTATCCCAAAGAGTATTATTATCATGGCAGGATATAAAGTTAACAGTTTGAGTAGGTTCTTTTGCCCAAGGATCTGAAGCATAAGGAGCCTGTTTATAGTTGATACCATCATGCTGAGTGGATGCAACTATACCAAACTTAACTTGTTCCTTTAAATCTGCAATTGTATATGGTTGTTTAGTGCTGTCATTTATCCATTTACCATTGTAATTAGCAAATCCACCAGCATTAGCAGTGAATACATGTCCCTTTACGCCATCTCTCATGTCATCACTGAAAGCAGCGATTCTATCGTTAAGTTTGCTTTCGTTAACCTTTGTAGCTTTTTGATCATCAGTTATTGTTACTTCATTTCCAAGATTCCAGCCTTCACCATACATTAAAATGTGTGAATCAATTTTGTCTAAAGCTGCTCTGATTTGATTCATAGTATCTATATCGTGTAATCCCATAAGGTCAAATCTGAATCCATCTATATGATATTCTTTTGCCCAGTAAGTTACAGAATCAATCATATATTTTCTAAACATAGATCTTTCAGAAGCTGTATCATCTCCACAGCCTGAGTTATTTACCATTGATCCATCTTCGTTTTCACGGTAGTAATAATCAGGTACAGTTTTGTTAAATGGAGATTGTGTATAATCATAAGTGTGATTGTAAACACTGTCCATTATAACGCCTATACCAGCATTGTGAAGAGCCTCAATCATTTGTTTCATTTCATCAATTCTTAATGTTCCTGAATAAGGATCAGTAGAATAGCTTCCTTCTGGAGCCATATAGTTTTTAGGATCATATCCCCAGTTAAATTTATTTAAGTCTAATTTAGTTTCATCAATACTACCATAATCAAAGGAAGGAAGTATGTGAACTTCATTAACTCCAAGTTCCTTAAGGTGATCTATACCTGTTGCTTCTCCTTCAGCACTCTTTGTACCAGTTTCAGTAAGTCCTAAGAATTTACCTTTCATTTTGATGCCTGAATTTGGATCCATTGATATATCTCTAACATGAACCTCGTATATTATAGCATCAGTTTGATTTTTTAATACAGGTCCTTTGTCAGTTGCCCAGCCAGTAGGATTTGTTGATGAAAGATCAACTACCATGCTTCTGTCACCGTTTACACCAACTGCTTTTGAATATACATCTTCAGTTTCATTAGTTTTACCATTAACAGTTACGCTGTAAGTGTAGAATGTACCAGCTAAATCGCCAGCTTGAGTCACACTCCATACACCTTTATCGCCCTTAGTCATTGGAACAGTTTTGATTAGGTTGTCTCCGCTGCCTTCTTTATAAAGGTTTAATTTTACGTCGTCAGCTGTTGGAGCCCATACCTTGAAGCTTGTTTTATCTTTCGAATAAATAGCTCCTAAGTCATTTCCATCATAAGAATATTGGTTTGCAAAGTCATCAGTGCCGAAAATGTTTCCTAGAGTTACATTTCCACCAGTATATTGGTCAATTACAACAGTATATTTCTTATTGACATCTAAAGGATCAACAGTTTTTATTTGTCCACTTTTTTTGTCATTAGCAAGGGTAACGTTTGCACTAACTACATTAGTACCCTCCATAAGTTTTACATCCTGTGCACTGTCAAGAGCAATGTTTACAGAGAAGTAGATGCTATGGAAATCATCTATTTTAGCTAAATCAATTTTCTTAGACATGTCCACTTCGCTAGCAGCATAATAAACTTTTGGATCTTTTGTAAGTAAATAAACGTCTAAATTACCATTCTTATCAGCATAAGCAAGATTCATAGAACGGTCTGTGGCAACATCTTTATCTGCCCAATTGCCTTTTCTAACTATGAAATTAAAGGTTTCAATACCTTGCATATTGTCAAGAGTATAAGAAGCTACAGGACCATAATCATCTGTTGAAGTGAAATCGTATTCTTGTCCATCATGGTTAGTGCCCCACATCCACAAATTCCATTGGTCGTAGTTTCCATCGTATCTAAAATAATGAACTTTTAAATTAACTTTATCATAATTAATTACTAGTGGTTTTTGGGTGATTTCTGGACTTCCTTGTACGTCGGTTGATTTTATGTATAAATCTACATTACCTTTAGATGTATCAACCATGATATCACCTGAATCTTTAGTCCAGTCAGCAGTTCTTACTATTACACCTACTTTTGTTGTACCAGGTGCGTAAGTTACAGCAGTAAATGCTCCATCAGTATCTTTTCCTGTAAACTGATAATAACCATCGCCAGTTGTTCCTGAAGCATCCCATGAGTAAAGATTCCATTTAGCATAGTCACCGTCAGCTCTTAAATAGTGAATCTTTACGGTAACTGGAGCAGTATCAGCAGCTTTAGCTGGTATTGCGTTAATAAATAGTGAAAATATCATTGCAAAAGCAATGAAAGTTGATAAAAACCTTTTTTGAATAGTTTTCATAATGAACCTCCTTTATATTTTTGTGCAATATTTGTGCAAACGGTTTCACGAAACGTAAAAAAAATAACTTGTACATTAGTACTAGTTAATTTAGAATGTTACACAAATATTAATACTTAACAATATAGTTACATTTTACAGTATTTATTTTATAAATGCAACAGCTATGTTAATTAATTTACGTAAATAATATTACATATTTAATGCGAAAAGTACCCTTATATAGTTGTTAATGTCTTTCATAAGGATACTTTTGTAGTAAAGGTAAACTAACCAAAGAATTCAGGTTTTTCATGGAAATTAGTACGATATGCCTTTTGCAATATTGTCATTTTAAGCTGATTATTATCCTTATCTACGTAACAAGGATAACAAGAACCACATTCTTTACAAAGCAAATATTCTTTTTCACTAAGCTGCTCTCTATTATCAAATAGGTATGGGAGTGATTCTTTTTTATCTAACCAGGATTTTTCTTCCTGATCAGGACAATTTAATTCATAGGTATATTGATAAGTAGCTTCACGTTTCATCTGGAAACACTTGCTGCTGCATTTTGGACATGTTAAAGAATTATCTATTTTCATTTTTCACAACATCCTTTCCTTTGGGCTAATAACAATTTGCGTTATTTCATATTTTTTATACATAGATTTACCTATTGATTCTTTGCATAACTAAGCAATTTGTGAGAAAAAATAAAAAATGCTAGAAGTAATAGGAGGATTTTCTTTGTTTAATAAACTAAAAATAAGATGCATTATAATATTAATAGTTCCAATAACCTTTTTTATTAATTTGTTACTAAAGCATAGTCCTGCTTTAGTTGAACGCTATTATTCCAATGGTATAAATAAATCCATGATAGAAGCTTTAAGTTCAATTACTGGTATTTTTAGTATTTCTGTAGGTGAGTTCTTATTAGTGATACTGCTCTTTATTTTAGTGTTATTAGTTATTATGTTCATTATTAGCATTAAAAAAGGTGGTTCTTTAAATGCAGCATTGAATATTATTTCTTATGCAGCTATATTATACATTTTTTTTATGTTTTTATGGGGATTTAACTATGATAGACTTCCTTTTGATAAAATTGCAGGATTAAAAATAGAAAAGTCTTCATCACGAGAGCTTTATATATTATGTGATAATCTAATTAGTAAAGCCAATGCTATAAGAGGAAGTTTACGGGAGAATTCTAAAGGAATTGTAATAATGAAGGGAGACTATACTAATATTTTTTACCGTGAAAAAAAAGGGTATGAAAAAGCTTCACGAATTTTTTCAGTGCTTAGTGGAAACTATGGTTCACCAAAACCCATACTATTATCTGAAAAGATGACTTATACAGGGATTACAGGAATTTATATGCCATATACAGGTGAGGCCAACGTGAATATAAATAATGTAGATTTTATGCTTCCAGTTACAGCAGCTCATGAAATGGCACATCAAAGAGGTTTTGCTAGGGAGGATGAAGCTAATTATATAGCTTATTTATGTTGTTCCATGCATCCAGATTTGGATTTTCAATATTCAGGTATAATGCTTGCACTTATCCACTCTATGAATGCTTTAGCCAAAGATGATATTAAGGCTTGTAGAGAATTAAGCAGCAAGTACTCTGAAGGTGTGAGAAGAGATTTGATGTATAACAGAGAGTTTTGGTCTAAATATGAGGGCAAGATTGAAAGAATCTCAAGTAAAATAAATAATAATTATTTAAAGGCTAATGGTCAAAAAGAAGGAATAAAAAGCTATGGAAGAATGGTAGATTTACTACTGGCTGAATATAGAGCTAAAAAAGGAGTGATGCAGCAGTGAAAAGAGTAATAATATATATAATTACATTTTGCTTGTTCATAAATATAAGTCCCAGCGCAAAGGCTTCAACTAAACTCGAAGATACTAATACATATAATACAAATATGAAACAGGACATTTTATGTTTAATGATGGGTTACCCGGAATATGTTGCTGGCGTTCAGCGTGATAACAGCGGATATGTATATATAATTATGAAATCAGGTAAGAAAATTTTATATGATGATAAAAAAGAAAAAAGCTTTCAACAGAAATTAGCAAGTCCTGATTTACAGGATACGCTGGAACAAATCTATCCATTAGTTTTTACAAAAAAATTGATGGATAAAAATTTTGACCCTGGCCGATTTAGAAATTATGCTTTATTAAGCGAAGTCTATGGACAGTCAAGGCAGCAAATTGAGCAGAATCTTAAAAATGTCAGGGTAGGCTATAGTAACTGTCTATTTAATAAAAATAATGGTGCAGCACAAGCTTTGCAGAATGTAATGAAGGAGCTTACCAGTCTTTCAGCCTCAAGACCTGATATTAGAAGAAATGTATTTCCCTGCAGCGGTACTTATAACTACAGATTAATAAGTGGTACAAATCAATTGAGTCCGCATGGTTATGCCATAGCCATTGATCTTGCAAGGGATAATAGGGATTATTGGCAATGGGCTACACCACAGCAAGGTGAAGAAAGATTAGTATCTTATCCAAAGGAGATTGTTGATATATTTGAAAAAAACAATTTTGTTTGGGGAGGTAAATGGAATCATTTCGATATTTTGCACTATGAATATAGACCTGAAATCATCTTAAAAGCAAGATATTTTAGTCATAAAAGTACTGGTGAATGGTATGACGGTGTTGGAAGCAACGAGGATGCCGTAAAGGGATATATTAGTAAAATAAATGAAGCTTTAAAATAAGCTGATGATAACAAAGGAGTAAAATATTATGAAACTTTGTATAACTAATAAGATAAAAATAATTTTCTTTAGTTTTATTTTTATAACATTACTTTGTGAGCCCATCAGTGTATTTGCTGAGAATTTTGATTCTAAGGAAGAGGCTGTAAATGCTGTTAATCAAATTTTTAGTAATAGAAATAAAGCAATATTAGATAATGATGTAGAATTATTAGATGACATCTATGATACAGGTACCCAATATGGAATCTGGGCTTATGAATATGAGGTTAAAAAGATAAAATACATTCATAATTGGGAAGAGAAGCAAGGAGCAAAATTTATAGATATTACGCCTAAAGTTGTTATAAAAAGAGTTACAGGCAGTGGTGATAGATACACTATAAATTTGTTATGTTCTACAGAATATAAATATGTATACAAGGATAAACCAGACGTAGAAAATAGCTCGCGAATCGGCACAGATCATATATTACAGCTTCAAAATAAAGAAGGGATATGGGTAATAACCAAGGAATGGTATAGAGATCCATTTGCAGATTCTTTAAATTTAGATGACATAAAGACAGATTCCATAAGACAATATATATTAGCTCAAGGTTCAAGAGATTTATCTGCTATAAATCAAAGACGAAAAAAGGTTGTGGAATATGCTGAAAAATATTGTGGAGCTGCCAGTGAAGAGCACTATGGATTTAAGTACAATAAAAAATATGGTGATTTTAACCCACTTGGGGGAGAT
The DNA here is from genome assembly GCA_030706015.1 of Bacillota bacterium. Taxonomy (GTDB): domain Bacteria; phylum Bacillota; class Clostridia; order Clostridiales; family Clostridiaceae; genus JAUZPI01. The sequence continues at coordinate 3,842 of JAUZPI010000075.1, read as the reverse complement.
TGTGCCAATTTTGCTTCACAATCATTGTTTGAAGGAGGAAAGTTTAGAAAAAATTCTGTTTGGAATTATGAGGGTACTGCTGGAACAGCTGCTTGGTTAAATGCAGGAAGTTTTAAAGAGTATATGGTAAGCAGCGGAAGAGCATCTGTAATAGCCTATGGAAATTATGACAAAGTATATAAGGCATCCTATAAGCTTTTACCCGGTGATTTTGTAGCTTATGAAAAGAACAGTAGGATAACCCATGTTTCTTTAGTGACAGCAGCAGATTCTAGAGGATACTCTTTAGTAACCTGTCACAATACAGATAGGAATAATGTGCCATGGGATCTTGGGTGGAGTGATAAGAATATTAAATTTTGGCTAATAAGAGTGCATTATTAGTGAATAAAAGAACTCCCTACCAATGTGGATAGGGAGTTCTTTCCGTATCTTTATAGTTCCTTAAAGGTATTTATAACATCATTTAAATCTTTCTTGTTTTGATCAAACTTACTTGTTAAAGACCAGGAAATAACCTGATAAAGATGCTTGTCAGTTTCTACTAAAGTGATGATATAGGAAGCCTTTATTTTTTGAACTTCACCTGAAATTTCAAATTGCTTCGCCTTTTTACCATTGATGGTTATGTCTTTAGCAGTGCCTGCATTTGCATTAGTTATTGAACTTGTAAGGTGTTTAGATACTATACTATAGTAATCATCTAAATTTGCCGAATTTGAAAAATCGCTTTTATTTTCTTCAATAACAATTAAATATTTTTCTTCGGATTTATTAGCTACCTGGAGTACAGCCTCTGAATTTAAAGTTTTATCCTCAGACCAAGAATCTGGTATATTAATTTGACAAACATTATCTTTTGATTTTACGGTTTTACTTAGCTTAGTAACTTGTGATTGCTTGTCCGTATTACTAATGCTTTGAGAACATCCAGTAAAAACCCCTATTAAAAGTGATAGTGATAGAACACAGCATAAAGCTTTAAATGTTTTTTTCTTCACAATTATACCCCCTAGATATTTTAGTAATCTTTGAAATGGTTAATAATTTTATGAGAGTTTTTTCTATATGATTACATTATAGCATAGAAGAGGATTAAAAATCACAGTTGTTTTACATAAAATGGTACGAAAGTAATTAACATTTAGTTTTTAAGCAACTTTAATAGAATAGATTAGTATATCCTGGTTATCCTAATATCAGTAGGCTCAAAAAATTCTGGAGATTAATAATTTGGGAGGTAAATATGCAGTACAAAAGTCATATAGATAAAGAAAAGTTTAGCAAATTAGCAAAGGGACAGCCATTTCAATATAGAGATGTAGTTGCAGATGATTTTCCAGCAAGTCAGCATACCATGGATGGAGTATTATTTAAGAAGGAAGTGGAGAGTGGGGTATTTACTGGCGCTGAAGTGGCAGATGAAGACGAGACTCATATAATTTATAGAAAGTTATAGAATGAATATTGTTAAAAGTAAAGTACTTATAAGGAAAAGTCATTATGATTATTCATAGTGGCTTTTCTTGTTATATAAGAAAAATATATACTTGCTATTGTTGATTCTTACTAAATTGTAAGACTATATATGCCTAGGAAGCCTTGAAATATAAGGGCTTTATAAAAAATCGTCAAAAATCCGTCAAAAAATTTTTTCTATTAAATTTTGAGCTTTAGTAAACATGTCACTGTTGACATGAGAATAAGTTTTTATTGTTTGTTGAACTGTATGCCCTAATATGTTTGCTACTGTTTTAAAATCCAGCCCATTGGCAACAAGCTTAGTAGCATATGTGTGCCTTAACTCATGTATAGTTATATCAAAACCATTTTTCTTAAGTTCTGTATTAAGTGCCACTATAAAATTATCTTTAGAAACAATATCAAAAACTCTGTTATCCATACCAATAACATTCTTGTGGCTTGCTATTTCATCTGCAATAGATTTTGAAATAGGAATTACCCTATGCGAATTTTTAGTCTTCAATTCACCAAAGTTGTATTTACCATCTTTTAGTTTTTTCCATTGTTTATTTACCTTAATTATACATCTATTAAAGTCAATATCTTTCCAAGTTAACCCCAAAATCTCGCCTAACCTCATGCCTGTGTTCACAGCAATATAAATTAATAAATAGTATTTTCTATCTTTAAATATCATTAGTAATTTTTCAATTTCTTCTTCTGTTAAGGCTCTTTTTTCAACTTCTTTAGATTTAATTTTTATATTATGAGTCGGTATAGTATTTATGATGTTGTATTTATTCTTAGCAGAATTAAAGATTATTGTTAGTTTCTTAAGATAATACTTTACAGTATTGGGATTTAGACCATCTTTTATCATATCGTCTACTATTCGTTGAATATCCATAGTAGTTATCGTAGAGAGTTCTTTATCATTAAGTGAAGAAAATTTTCTTAAAGTAGTTTGAGTTGATTGAATTGTTTTAAGTTCATTATAGAGTTTACTATGCTCCAGATATGCCTTACTAAATTCGCCAAATGTAATTCCACCAAACTCGTTTGATGTTCTTAGTTCTAAATTGTTTTTTATCTCATCCAATGCTACAAGAGCTGCATCCTTAGCTTCCTGTTTACCTTTTCTATTAAGAGGAAAACCTTGCTTACTCTTTTGTTTCCATTTACCATTGCTGTCCTTATAGCTTATTATATATTGCCAGCCACCATCTTTCTCCCTATAGGTAATATTGTATTGCATAAACTCACCTTCCTACTTCCTTTTAGATATAACAAACTTTATATAATTAATTATTTCATTTTGTTCATCTGCACTGAATGTTTCGTTCTTAAAGTTATTAACTATTGAATTTATATCGTTGGAATACAGAGATTCTTCATCCTTAACTATGCAATTGTTGTGATAGTCTAATGCATCTTTAGCCATATAAGCAATTTTACTCATAGATTCAATAGCAATATCTAACTTTTCTTCAGTAGATAGCAGATCATTAACAGTTACACCAAGTACATTTGATAATTTTTGCAATGTAGCTGTTTTAGGATTTGTAGCCTTACCAGTTTCAATTTCGCTTATCGTACTTTTACCAACACCCGATTTTTCAGCTAAATCCTTTAGAGTTAAATTCATATCTTCTCTTAGTTTTTTTATTTTAGCACCTATATGTGTCATAAAAAAATTCTCCTTTAAAATTCGGTCTACAGAACTATTATAACATTTAATTCGGAAAAGTAAACACAAATTGATTAGCAAATTAAAGAAATTATCAGAAAATTAAAGAAATAGCGTTATAATTCGACATGGTGGTCGTTTAACCGAATAGAATCGACTTGTTTATTCGGCAACCCGAAACTATAATGAAACTATGGTCGGTTAGCCGAACGAAGAGAGGTGAAGAAGTTGGACAATAAGATAAAAGAAATTATTAAAAAATTAAACAAAGAAGGCATTACAACAACTGAAATAATAAATAACAGTGGAGTAGGTCGAACTCAATTCTATGCTGTATTAAACGGCGAAAGTATACCAAAACTGACTACAGCAATTGCAATTTGCAAAGCTTTAAAGGCAGACATAAAAGATGTATTTCCTGAAATAAAGGAGAGTTTTGAAGATGCAAAAATTGTTAACTAAGAAAGATTTAGCTGAACGATGGCAAGTGACAGAAAGAACTATAGACCAGTATAGAGAAGATGGAATTATAGTACCTGTAAAAGGCTTACCTTGTATTAGATTTAATTTGCAATACATAGAAAAAGTCGAAGGTTGTATTCCAGAAAAAACTACAATAAGGGAGAGACAACTTCAAAGAGAGTTAGAGGAAATAAAAAAGGAGAGGGATTATCTGAAAGGAGTTTTAAGT
>JAUZPI010000074.1 GCA_030706015.1 Bacillota bacterium | reverse complement strand
ATGGCACTTGAAGCAGCTGTACGTGCGGAGGGAGCATCAACTGTTTCTATGACTGGTACCATAGGAGGTATTATAATTAATATAATAATGAATCCTTTTTTCATTCTTGTTCTTAATATGAATGTAATGGGATCAGCACTAGCATCTCTTTGCGGTAATACAGTTTCAGCTATATACTTTGTATATTATCTGCAAAAGAAGAGTAGTGTTCAGAATTTATCGATTAAGTATTTTAAGCCAAGTAAAGAGATCTATAGTAACATTTTTAAGGTTGGAGTTTCAGCTTTGTTACTTAGTGGATTTTTCGTCATTATAAGTCTGCTATTTAATAATTATTCTATGATGTATGGAGATACTGTTGTGGCTGGTTTTGGAATTGCTCAAAGAGTTGTTCAAATTGTAGATTGTATTGGCATGGGCTTTGCAATGGGAGTTGTACCACTAATTGCCTTTGCTTACTCTGCAAATAATCAAAAGCGTCTTATGGAAGTTATTAAAAAGACGATACTGTATATGCTGGTTTTAACCTTAACCTTAGGAGCAGTTCTATTTGCACTTAGGTTACAGATCATTGGCTTCTTTAGTGTTGATCCTAAGGTTATAGCCATTGGTCAAATAACTTTAATAGCTCAACTTTCATCAACAGTATTTGCTGCCCTATGTGAATTTTTCACTGGAATCTTCCAAGCTCAAGGAGCTGGTGTGCAATCAAATGTTATGGCTGCTGTGAGAGGTGTTTTATTTATCCCTATTTTGATTGTAGGAAACATGCTATTTGCTGTTAATGGCGTTATTTGGACTATGACAGCTACAGAAGGTATCTCATGTCTCATAGGAATTGCCCTATGGCTAGGGATTAGACAGAAGAGCTTAATAGAAGTTTCTATGAATGAATAAACAAGTTAAAAACTTTTGAAGGTGAAAATGATTAAAAATTTATTGGTGGATTTCGGAGGTCACGCTTCGCCTCCACCATATAAAACCCCAGACAGAAAGGTCTAGGGTTTTAAACTTTTTGCTTGTAATTTGCAGATTTTTTTCACAGACCAGTTAAGGTGATTCTTTCAGGTTAACTTGATAAATTGGTACACCATTTAGTTTTCCATTTTGCTCTTTACTTGCCATTAAGGTTATTGCTTTTACTGGGATGGTGATTCTTTGGAATTGAATTAGGTTGTCCAAGTCTTTAGAATCTTCACGAAATAATACTCTGCGCCCTAAAGTTATATGGGGCATAAAGAGTTTATCATAAAAGGGTATTCTCCGTTCTTTTAACAGCGAGGAAAGTTCTTTATGAAGTTCAGAAAGAACGACATTTTCTTCTATTCCAATCCATAGAATACTTGTCTTTTTTCTTTTAAAGATGCCCAAGTTATTTACTAATAATTCAAAAGAATTTACTCTTAAAACTGCTTTATCCATTATTTCTTTTATTTTGGCAATTTGAAGACCATCAGCTTCTCCTATAAAGCGAATTGTCAAATGAAAGTTATTTTTTTCTGTAAAACTGCCTTCAATACAGTGATTTCTTATATATGAGGTTATTTTAGCAAAATAACTCTTAATATTATCTTCAAAATCTATAGCAATATAGACTCTCAAATTTTTATCTTCCTTTCTTTTAAATTATAATAATTATAATTCATATTTACGAAATTTTGAATGAAAACTATGTTTTCTTCAGCTGATCACTGCAATGCTATTTTTTGAATGTGGATATTAAGGAAATGTTTAGTATAATAGACATATGGGGTGATATTTTGAGTTTGAATTATTATTTTAGTTTCGTACTTTTAATGTCAGCAGTAATACTGACTTATTTGGGGTATTTTTCATGGAAGAGAAATAAGCTATATGTATCTATAGCCTTGCTTCCTGTATTAATTTATGAATTTGGATATGCATTTGAAATATTGTGTACAAGTATTGATAAAGTAAAGTTTTGGATAAGGGTGGAGTATATCGGAATAGCTTTTTTACCTGTGGTTTGGTTAATGTTTGCACTTAATTTTAATGGATATAAAGAGAGATTAAAAAAGAGTCCTTTAAGGCTACTATATATCATACCTATTCTTACCTTGATAATGAATTACACAAATGATTTTCATCATTTGTTTTATAAAAAATTATATATGAATTATAATGGTATATTTCCAATTGTAGAAGTGATAAAGGGGCCTTTGTATTGGGTGAATATTGTTTATACCTATGCGCTAATGCTTATAGGGTTAATAATTTTTATAGTTGCTTATTTTAAGTCTACATCAATTTTAAGAAAACAGTTATTATTTTTAATAATAGCTTGGATAATTCCATGGATTTCAGATATTATTTATACGTTGAAACTAATACCCTTTGATTTGGATTTATGCCCATTTGCATTTTTCTTTTCGGGCCTAATTTCCAGTTTTGCTATATTAAATTTTAAACTCTTAAAACTTACCCCAATAGCACTGGAGAAAGTATTTGCGAATATGTCAGATGGAGTAATAATTCTAGATTATGAAAATAATATAGTCAACCTTAATAAATCATCAAAAAACATTATTCCAGAACTGAAGGAAATAGAAGCTGGTGATAGAAAAATTGATGAGATATTAAAGGATTATAAGGAAGTGTTAAAAACCGTAAATGGCGATTTTTATAATGAAACATTGGTAAATATAAAAAATAATGACCAATTAAGATATTATAAGATGAATATTGACTATATATATGAAAAGCCTGGTGAAATCGTTGGCAAAATACTAATTTTTAGTGATACCACTGAAATTGAGCTGCAGAGAAAAAAATTATCAGATAACTTGAAATTTCTTCAAACCCTTATGGATGCTATTCCTAATCCTATATTCTCTAAGGATGAGGATGGGATATATAACCATTGTAATGCTGCCTTCACTGAATTTCTTGGTATGGAGAAGGGAGAAATTATTGGAAGTACTATTAATGAAGTTTTTGAAAATAATCTGGTTGAAATCTATAAAAAGTACGATGAGATATTAATTGCGAAAAAAGAGACACAAGTTTTTCAATCAAAGCTTATTCATAGGGATGGCACATATCATGATGTAATGTTAAGTAAATCAGTGGTTATTGACGATGAGGGTAATAATAAGGGTTTAGTTGGTGTTGCAATAGATATTACAGAAGAAAAAAAGAATAGAGAAAAAATAAATAAATTATTAAAGTTAAAAGAAGCAATGGTGAAGATAGGATATTCTATTAATGAAATAACAAATATTAACGACTTGCTTCAATTAATACTAGATAAAGTTATTAATTGTATTGATGAGAGAAGTGCTGGTACAGTATTGCTTTTAGATAAAGATAAAAATTTAAAAATAGCTGTAGCAAAGGGTTATGATTTAGAAAAGACTAAAACATTTACAATTGACCTGGAAGAACACCTATTATGGTTTAATAATGGAGAAAATATTGATAAGACTGTTATTTTTAATGATATTGATAAATTGAAACATATAAGTATGTTAGATACAACAGGGCAAATAAAGATAAAATCCTCAATTAGTTCACCCATTATTGTAAATGGTCAATTATACGGATTTTTAAATATGTATAGTAGACATAGTATCTTTAATGAAGGAGATATAGAATTAATGGAGTACATGAGAAATCAAGCTGCTATTGCCATTAATAAGCATAAGCTTCATGAAGAAACTGTATATTTATCTAGATATGATAAATTGACTAATGTATATAACAGAAATTATTTTGAACAATTGATTCATACTAATATTTATAATAATGCAGATAAAAAAGAATTTTTTGTCGTAGTTTTTGATTTAAATAGCCTGAAATCTGTTAATGATACTTATGGTCATTTAACTGGCGATGAATTAATTAAAACATTTTCAGCAGGCATAAAAAGTTTAACTGAAGCTTCTGATATTATTGGAAGATTTGGAGGGGACGAATTTGTAGGAATTTTCTATGATGTGGATTTTCAAGGCTTAGTCAATAAATTTGAAAGATTAGCGGAATATTTCAAAAGCAAACCAATAATCCATGAAGACAAGATAATTATTTGCAGTTATAGTTATGGGATTGTTAACTTTCCAAGGGATGGAGTAAAATTTAATGAATTAATAAAGATTGCAGATAAACGTATGTATGAATATAAGCGTATGGTTAAAAGCTGTAAATGATATAATCCCTATAGAAATTTTGCGTAATTTCCCTAGTCATACATAAGCTGTTTTATAAATAAGGAGTACGGCAACACGTGGAAGTGTTACTGTACTCCTTGTTTTTTACTTATATCACCTGCTGAAAGGATATATTGCTGGTAACAGGTTGGTTGAGTTTGTTATTTAATTACCCTTAAATTGTAAGATTTTATTAAGATTTTAAATATCTTTCTTTAATTTTCCTGGCATACTATATAATTAAAGAAAGGATGTGTTTATATGTGGTTTAAAAAGTTAAAAAAGAAAAAGCTTCAGTGTTTTTTAATAGGTATATTATTATTCCTGTCTTCCTTGATATTTGCCAGCAGTTTATCTATGATAACCTCTATTAATGGTTATGTTAATAAATATTATGCTAATGAAAAACTTTATGATGTAATTTTATTTGACTCCAATGAAGCTGCTACACAAGATATATTAAAGTGGTGTAAGGAGAATTCAGATGTTAAGGATGTTAAGGTTATAGATGCCTTTACTTCCGGTAATGATCTTTACCTGAATAGTAAGAATATAAAGCTCCCTTTTTACAGCATCGTCCCTTTGGAAAATATGAGGAACGTGCCTTCAGGACTTAATAAAGTAAAGTCTCTGGACAATAGCAGTTATCCCAAAGAGGGAGAGGTATGGATTACGCAGCTATTGGCTGATAATTTTCATATAGCCCTTGGAGATAACCTTACCTTTAAGATTAAGGATAAGCAGGTTACTTTAAAGGTAAGCTCCTTGATTAATGATTCACTTCAACCAGCTTCTACATCTGATCAAATTCTTTTATATACAAATATAAATAGTGCTCAGCAATTTTCCTCTTTTACAAAAGCACCAACAATATTTATTGATATAAAAAAAGGTGCAAGTGCATCTGATATAGAAAAAAGCTTAATTAATGCTGTTAGGGTTGGAGGTTTCACTCTTGATAAAAGTAAGTTAGTTGATTCATCAATTATGGTTTCTTCCACCATAGGCGGTATCTGTACTTTAGCTTCATTACTTGTGTTTATTGTTTCGGTGCTGCTTATACGATTTATTTTATGGAACAGTATTTTAAAAGAATATAAATCCATCGGGATATATAAAGCGCTGGGTTTTTTAAAAAGAGAAATTCTTAAGTTTTATATTATGGGATATTCCCTGACTGCCATTATAGGAAGCACTCTTGGGGCAATTATCAGCATTCCTGTTATAAATTATACAGCTTCTAAGGTGTTAAAATACATTGGTGATTTTGATGGGGTAAATGTTAACTTTTCAGTAATTCTTACTACAATAGCTTTATTTTCTGTGGTAGTAATCATAAATCTATACCTTGTAATTAGAAGAACTAACAAGATTTCTCCTGTAGATGCGTTTAAAACAGGTATTACCTCTTCAAGAAAAAAGTTAACAAAGTCCTTAATTAAAAATACAATTTCTCCTTTAGCACTAGCTGTAAATGATATGTTTAAATATAAAAAGATATCTGCTCTTATTACATTAACCTTAAGCTTGGCATTAACCTTGGTGTTAATGTTTGGTAATTTCAATGTAACTATATCAAAAATGAAGGATCATACTAATGTATGGTTTGGTCTGCCTAAAAGTAATGTAACCATAAGTGCTCCGTTATTTACTCGAGAGGGAATTACAAAGGATGTAATAAATCAGGTGAAGAATGATAATAGAGTTAAAAATTATGTTTATGGCTCCTTAGCATTTACAGGCTTAAAGCTAGATAACAAAAAATATCCTATAAAAGGTACACTGGATACTGTGCTTGTTATGAGCTCATATGATAAGGATTTAGGCTTTACAATTGTGGATGGTCGTAATCCCGAGAATTATAAGGAAGTAGCAGTTTCTATGAAGATATTACAAGATACAGGACTAGCAGTAGGAGATAATATAGAGCTAACTATAAACGATAAGAAAGATTCTTACTTGATTTGTGGGTCATATAATTCTTTGATGAATAATGGATATGGCATGAAACTATTAACTTCTACAGTTCAAAAAGAGATTCCGGATTATATCGGAACTGAATTGTTTGTAAATCTTAAAGATGCCTCTGAAATAGGGAGCTTTGAAAAGGACATTAATAATAAATTCCCTAGTCTAGATACCAGTGAACTTCATCCATTACTAAAATACAGCATTGATCCTATAGCAGGTACTTTTCTTCCTGTGACATATTTGCTAATTGTGGTGTTTATAGCCTTTGGGGCAATAACTATATTAAATATCATAGTAATGAATATAAGAGATAATACAAGGAATTTTGGGGTTATGAAGGCTTTAGGTTTTACATCTAAAGAAATAAGCCTTAGATATCTATATAGGATTCTAATATTAACACTATTCAGCACTATATTAGCTGTTATATTAAATTTAACGGCAGCAAGGCCTATGATAGCTGCTTCAGTGAATAAGCTGGATATATTGGTAATATCACCATCAACGATGGCAGCGATAATAACAGCTATGATAATTTTGATAACATCAATAGCACTTATAGGCTGCAGCGTTATAAAAAATACTAAACCTACTGAATTAATGGAAGAATAGGAGTGATTTTATGAAAACCGTCATTTTAAAGGCTAATAATCTTTGTAAATCCTTTGTTACAGGTAAAACCTCTTTAAACGTAATAAAAAACTTAAATTTAGATATATATGAGGGCGACTTCACAGTAATAATGGGAAGCTCTGGTTCGGGAAAGTCTACATTATTATATACTTTAAGCGGAATGGATTCTGCTACCAGTGGTACTGTAAGCTTACTGGGTAATGACATTACTTCTATGAAGGAAAGTTCCCTTTCTGTTATAAGGAAGAAAGATATTTCTTTTGTGTTTCAAAGCATAAATTTATTACCAGACATAACTGTCTTTGAAAATATAGCCTATTGTGGTTATGGTGTAAATAAAAATAAGAAGGAGGTTAACCGTAAGAGCTTAGAGCTTCTTGAGGAGCTTAGTTTAACGGAGGCTAAGGATAAGTATCCATCTGAGATTTCAGGCGGTATGCAGCAAAGGGTAGCTATGGCAAGAGCTATAATAACATCTCCTAAGATATTATTCGGTGACGAGCCTACAGGAGCGCTTAATTCAACTGCGGGGGAAGAGGTTCTTGATATATTATCAGATTTAAATGACAAAGGACAAACAGTTGTTATGGTTACCCATGATTTAAAGGCTGCTGCTCGTGCCAGCAGATTAATATATCTAAAAGATGGTAGAGTAGATGGTGAGTTGACTTTAGGCAGGTTCTCTAAGGAGAGCCGTAAAAATAGAGAACTTAAAATATTTGAGTTCTTAGATGAAAAAGGGTGGTAATATACCCTTTTTTACACACAAGTAGGCCCCCTCGACCTTAGGTCGAGCGTCCATTCTTAGTAAATAAGGAGAAAGAAGCAGATAGTTGAGCTATGTATATATGGAGATTTCATTAGCTGTGATAAAATGTATTCAGGGGTGATGGATTATGGCAAATGAAAAAATTCTTATAATTGAAGATGATAAAGATATTAGCAATATATTGAAGGATTACTTAACAAGTGAAGGGTTCATAGTGAATTGCTGCGAAAATGGAGGTAATGCCATTTCAGCTTTTAATTCTTTTACCCCGGATATAATTGTTTTGGATATAATGCTTCCTGAGGTTGATGGTGTAGAGATTTGCAGAATTATTAGGAGCTCTTCTCTTGTACCAATAATAATGCTTTCTGCTAAAAGTGGGGACATAGATAAAATTTTATCTTTGGGAGTAGGGGCAGATGATTATATAACCAAACCCTTTTCACCTATGGAGGTAATTGCCAGGATTAAGGCTCATCTGAGAAGATATAAGACTTTTTCAACTCAGGCAACAAATATTATCTCAGATAAAAAAGTATTTGGGCAACTGATAATAGATAGTAAAGGATATAAAGTAACCTACAAAGATAAAGAAATTCACTTAACTTCTAGGGAGTTTGAAATAGTGGATTTTTTATCTCAATATCCAGCTCAAGTATTTTCAAAGGAGCAGCTCTACGATAACGTTTGGGGATTAAGTGGATTTGGAGACTTAAATACTATTGCTGTTTATGTAAAAAGAATTCGTGAAAAGTTTGCTGAATACAACGTGAACTACATTAAAACGGTTTGGGGTGTAGGTTATAAGTGGGAAGTGGGATTAGATGAATAGTAAGAGTATGGCCTTTAAGCTAAGGAATTTTACACTATTAATAATTGTTTTTGCTGCAGCTGTCAGCATATATTCTTACTATCTCCTTTATAGCAAAAATGCTTATTATCCTACAGTGAATAAAGGTAGAATTTTAACCAGTTCTACTAAGATTGCCATAGAAGATGCTATAGCAAAAAATAACCTTAATGTTAAGCTAAAATCAAAATATGCCTTTGCTGTTATAGATTTAAAAGGGAAGATTTTACAATCAACAATTAATAAATATAAAAAGGATGAAATCATTAATTTAAACAATTTTATAGAATATGATAATAAGGCTTCTGCAGAGGTTTCAGGATTTGTAAAATACTCCACTCCGCTAGCCATAAATAATACACAAGTTGGAACTGCTATCTTTTTAATTCCAAAAGAGGACTTCTTATCTACTAAACCAAGCATTTTAACAATATTAAATATAATACCTATAATCATTTCATTACTTATATTAACTATATTAACAATTTACATAGTTGTTTGTTTAAAGAAAGATATTCTTGAACCTTTAGCCAGGCTGCATGAAAGTGCCCGCAGAATCTTAAAAGGGGATTTTTCCTATGAAATTAGATATGACTATGAAAGTGAAATGGGCATGTTTTCCCATGACTTCGAAGCTATGAGAGACGAGTTGAAATTCTCAAGGGAGAAAGAACTTGCAATTAAAGCTAATGAAAAGGAACTTTTAGCTTGTTTGTCTCATGATATTAAAACACCGCTGACTGCTATTCATGGATATGTATCTGGCATTAAAGACGGTATTGTTAAAGATAAGGCTGGTATTGATAACTACTGTACAATAATATTGAATAGAATGAAGATGTTAACCAAGCTTCTGGATGATATACTAGAGCATTCAAAGGCTGAACTTAATAAAATGGAAATAGTATTAGATGAGTTTTACTGCGGAGATTTTTTTAAAGATACGCTTGAGGATTTATCTGTAGAAACAGAAAGTAAAGGACTTAAATTTATTTATCCTGATAAAATACCTAATCTATTGATAAATGGAGACAGAAAGCGGCTTTCACAGGTGATGTATAATCTAGTTTCAAATAGCATAAAGTACTCAAAAGAACATGGAGAAATATGCATATACTTTGAAGATAGAGAAAAATACCTTTATGTATATGTGAAAGATACGGGCGTTGGTATTCCTTCAGCAGATGTACCTTATATTTTTAATAGGTTCTATAGAAGTGAGAAGAGTAGAAATCAAAATATTCCTGGCTCAGGGCTAGGACTTTCTATTTCTAAGTATATCATTGAGTCTCATGGTGGGGTTATAAATTGTGTTCAATCCTCTGCTGATGGTACAATTATTTGTTTCTCAATTCCTATATAAGCTTATTTCACAGTGAAAACCTTCACGAAAATGTGGAGGCTTTTCTTGTGCCATAAAAATAAAGACAAGTAAAATGCATAGTGTATAATATACGTTTTTTAAATATATTAGTTAAAATAATTATATTTTTAATTTAAATTTAATGTTATTAATAAATTAACAAAAAAAGTGAAAAAATTATTGTTGGTTGTAATAATGGATGCTATAATTGTAATAAATTTCAATGAATGCCACTCAGTATTAACAATTTTGTAATAAGTGGTCTGGCATTGTGGATAGTGAAAAGTTTGATTGAGATAAGCACTAGGTAATCGTTGAACAATTATCTAGTGTTATGCGACGGAAAAAATAGTCTATTAGGAGGATGAAATGAGCAATAAAAAACAAAACATATTATTTTTGCTTACTTTCGTAACATCAGTAACCTATATTGTGTGGAGAATATTTTATACATTGCCCTTTGGAAAGGGTGTTTTTGATTTAGTTTGCGGTATTTTATTACTGCTTGCTGAAGTTATTGGATATTTAGAGGCCGTGAATTTGTTCCAGGGGAGGACTAGCGTCGTTGAACCTGAAAGACCTGATATTCCCGATGAAATGTATCCTCATGTAGATGTATTAATAGCCACTTATAATGAAGGAACAGATTTACTAAGGAAGACAATCAATGGATGCAAGAATATGGACTATCCTGATAAAAAAAAGGTCCATATCTATATATGTGATGATACTAATAGATCGCAGGTTAAGCAATTAGCTGATGAGATGCAGGTTGGGTACATAACAAGACTAGAACATGTAGATGCAAAGGCTGGCAATTATAATAATGCGCTTAAAAACACCAGCTCCCCATTGGTAGCAACCTTTGACGCTGATATGATTCCTATGCACGATTTTCTTACAGAACTAGTTCCATATTTCTTTCTGCCTGATATGAAGAAAAATAAAGAGGGTAAATGGATAAGAAGAGAAAAAAGAAAGGATAATTTGAAGATTGGCTTTATCCAAAGTCCACAAAGTTTTTATAACCTTGATTTGTTTCAGTATAATCTTTATTCTGAGAGATCAGTACCAAATGAACAAGATTTTTTCTTTCGACATGTACAATTATTAAGAAATAAAAATAATTCTGCTATATATGCAGGCTCTAATACCATATTGTCCAGAGAAGCTCTTGAAAAGGTAGGAGGTTTTTATACAAAAGTTATTACAGAGGATCTGGCAACTGGTTTAACAATTCAAAATGAAGGATACCAATGTTACGCTATAGCTTCTGTACATGCCAATGGATTAGCACCTACTGATATTAAGAGCCTTTTTAAACAAAGAGAACGCTGGGCAAGGGGCTGCATTCAAACCTTTAGAAAGCTGAAGATATTCAGAATGAAAGGATTAACAATAAGTCAAAAGATAAGTTATTTAATGTCAATAATTTATTGGTATACACCTTTAAGAAGATTTATATTTATTATGGCGCCGATTCTTTTTTCAATATTTAATGTTGTCCTTATACAGGCTACTCTTGTACAGGTATTGCTTTTTTGGCTGCCTCAAGCATTACTCTATAACAAAACACTTTCAAGTTTAGCTGGTAAAATTAGAACTTCTAGATTAAGTAATATTTATGATACCATTTTATTTCCTGCACTAATGCCAACAGTAATATTGGAGACCCTTGGTATCGAGAAGAAGAAATTTAATGTTACCAAAAAGGAAAGGGAAGAGATTGGCAATTGGGATAAGATTAGAACAATATTACCTCACATTGTATTAACAATATTGTCAATAGTATCTATATATATTTGTATATATAATTCATTTAAATACGAAACTGGCGGATATAGCATTATTCTGTTTTGGTTATTTATTAATATGTACAACCTTCTAATGGCTATATTCTTTGTGTTAGGGCGAAAGGTATACAGGAATAGTGAGAGGATTAAGATATCATTACCTACAACCATAAACTATGATGGTAAGGAATTACGTACTACTACTTTTGATATATCGGAAGGAGGATTATCAATAGCGTCAAAGTTTCCTGTTTATGTACCGGAAAATAAAGAATTAATAATTGAAGTCTGTAATGAGGATAGTAGGTACAAATGCAGCTTAACAGGAAAGATTGTACATGTGTCAAGTGCGAAAGAAGAATGGCACTATGCTATTAGCTTTACGCATATTTCTGATAAAGACCAGTTAGAATTGTTCAATATACTTTATGATAGAGTGCCAGTATTGCCTACAAGGGTAAGTGAACGAAGCAGTTTTTATGAGGATATAACAATTAATTTTCACAAAAGATTAAAGAATGAAAATAATTCGTCACGCAGGTTACCTAGAATTGATTTGGAAGTTGAATTGGATACTTTGGAGGAGGTTAGGGTAAAAGTTATAAACTTTAACTATCATTTTGTTTTAATTGAGACAATACAAGGTATAGCTAATAACTTAAAAATAATTGTAGATAAAGATAGTAGTTTATACATTGAATGTGAACTTCTTGAAGATGAGAATGCTATGCGAATAAGAAGAGAAAAAAGATATCTATATAAAATTCTCAATACAAAGGAACTTATTGAAAGTGAAGTATTCATGAAATCATTGAAAGAATGGATGAATGATTATTTTATTAAGGAAAGAGAAAGAGAAGAATATATGATGTCTATGAAAAAAGATGTGACTAGAGATGAATTTACTGATATGGACTATATTAAAGATGAAGTTACAAGTAATAACTATATTAAAGATCAGCAGCTGACAAAAGTAACCTCTGGTTAAAAGGAGAAAATGTATGAACAGAAAGATTAATAAAAAAATGCTACTAATATTATGTTGTTTTCTGATTCATATCTTGTTATGGAGTTCGTGTATTAACGCGCATGCGGCTGAAACCGTGCCGCTTAATGACGTTGAGCTATGGAAAACTGATAAAGTAGAGGCAAAATATGAAGTCATGAATAAGAATGACATTAACTTTGAATTTAATACTAATGGAAATGAAAAAGATTATTATTCTTTTGGTGCTTTTGACATAATGGGGCTAAGGGATTTAAGTGACTTTAATGGTATATGGATTACTGTTAAATGCAATATGAACCAAAGAATATCAATGCAATTTACTATGAATGATAAGAATAGAAACCAGCTCTCCTATAAAAAGGATTATGGAACATTAAGACAGGAAGGCAATCAATTAGTTGTAAGTAAGGTGGATAGTGGCAATATAAGTTTAAATAATAAGGATAATTACAGGATATTTATTCCCTTTGATGAAGGAAATCTACAACCTAGTGGTATAGATTTTAGAAATATTTCAACCTTTGGGTTTGCCTTTACTGTTCAGGGTAAAACGATGGGCACTATAAGTTTAAGCGATATACAATTTGTTAATAAAAACGAAGGAGAAAAATATATTCAAAAATTTCAAAACTCAATAACTGGTGATAAGATTGTTTATATTCCAACCTATAGTGAAATTAACGTTCCTTATAGGGTAGTAGGAAATAATAATAATTTTCAGTTTGAAAGCAGTAATACAGATGGGTTGTCCATAACAAAAGAAGGAATATTAGCAGTTGGTGAAAAGGCAAAGGAACAAGAGTTAAGGTTACGAGCTATTTCAAATGATGGAACAGTACTTGAATACAAGGTAAATCTAGTAGGCTCTTGGACAAAGAAAGTATCAGGGGCACCTCAAATACCTTCTGAAGATAAATATAAAGGTGATATTTTGGCATATAGAGAAATTCGTGATGGACAAGTTGTTAATGTAGTTAGAATAAGTATCATAGTTTTAGGTGTTTTGTTTTTGGCTGTATATAAGTGGCAAAGAGCAAAGTATGCAAAAGTTAAATAGGAGGTGACACCATATGCTATTTTCTAGTATTGTATTCATTTTTTACTTTCTTCCATTTGTACTTATTGGGTATTTTGCTCTTAGCTTTTCCAGAAAGCTTCAGAATGTTTTCTTACTCATAGCAAGTATCTTTTTTTATGCTTGGGGTGAAGTGAGATTTCTAGCTATTTTACTAATATGTATAATATGTAATTACATTTTTGGTTTATTAATAGATAAATTTAAAGAAAGAAGGAATATTGCTAAGCTTATACTTGTAGCTGCATGTACAGTAAATCTAGGTATTCTTTTTGTGTTTAAGTATCTTAACTTTGTGGTGAAAAATATAAATTCATTGCTAGACCAAAATATAATATTACCACAAATTGTGCTTCCATTAGGAATATCATTTTTTACATTCCATGCTATTTCTTATATTGTTGTTGTCTATAGGGGTTCGGCTAAGGTTCAGAAAAATCCCATAAATTTAGGTCTGTATATTGCACTATTTCCACAATTAATAGCTGGCCCTATTATAAGATATACATCTATAGAACAGCAAATAGTACATAGAAGGTGCACTCTGCAAAAATTTTCTGTGGGCTGCTGCAGATTTATTACAGGGCTTGCAAAGAAGATAATTATAGCAAACACTATGGCTATTGTAGCAAATCATGTGTATGACCTGATTAAGATTTCTTCTTTACCAGTAACTCTGGCATGGCTTGGTTCAATTGCTTATACTCTTCAGATTTTCTTCGATTTCTCTGCATATTCGGATATGGCATTAGGCTTAGGGTTAATGTTCGGTTTTGAGTTCGATGAAAACTTTAATTATCCATATATATCAAAGTCTATTTCTGAGTTTTGGAGAAGGTGGCATATTTCCCTTACTACTTGGTTTAAGGATTACGTGTATTTCCCCCTAGGTGGTTCAAGAGTAAGCAACAAAGATACTATGGTGCGAAACATGTTTATCGTTTGGCTGCTTACAGGTGTTTGGCATGGTGCAGAGTGGACGTTCATCTTATGGGGAATTTTAAATTTTGCAGTGATGTTGATTGAAAGGGTAATATTGGATGAAAATTCAGGCAGGCATAAAGTGATAAAGCATATATATACACTACTTCTAATTAATTTTGGGTGGGTGCTATTTAGGTCAAATGATATGTATGAGGCTTCAAGGTTTTTAGGTAATATGTTTGGTATACACAGCAGTGGATTTAACAGCAGTTACACTACTATGTTTTTGAAGGAGTACGGTATGTTCTTTATTTTGGCTATTATATTCTCTACTCCAATTGCAAAACGGTGTAATAAGCTGCTAGTAGAAAAGCGATTTGGAGCGTTTGAGTATATACTAAATTTCACATATCCTTTTGTATTAACCATGCTATTTTTTATAAGTGTTACTTATTTAGTTAAAGGAAGCTATAATCCTTTTATTTACTTTAATTTTTAGAAGGGAGAGAATTAATGTGAAAAACTTATTTATTAAGAAACAAATAACAGCCTTTGTTTTTATTGCTTTATTATTTGTATTTTCTAGTTTAAACCTTATTAATTCTTATCCTAAAATTAAAGAATATATGCTAAATGCAAAGGTTACTAAAATTAAGGATGCAGACAGTTTTGTAAAGAATCTTGAAACCTCCATCAATGATTCAATATTAGATAAATACACATTTGTTGAGAGTTATGGGGCGCTGCAAGTTTTATTAGGGAAGCATGAGGTTAATAATTTTGATTTTGCAGTAGATAAAGATGGATTTGAATATGATTCCTATTTTTTTGATGATTTTAACGATAAGTATGCTGATAAATTAGCTAAAGGAATAAGTAAATTTAGAAATGAATTAAAAACGCAGGGAACAGAAGTATTGGTTATGACACCACCGGATAAGTTTTATGACGGGAAAATAAACGGGTATACTGGTATTCCATATTCAAATTACAGCAAAGATATAGATACGTATTATTCCTATTTAGATAAGTATAATGTAAATCATATAGATTTAAGAAATGCATTAATAAATTCAGGATTTACAAAAGATCAATTGTATTATAAGACAGATCATCATTGGACAACACCAGCATCCTTTGTTGCTTTTAGAGAATTAGTAAGTAACTTAAATAAATTGTATGGTTATAATCTAGACTCTGATGGTTGCTATAGGGACTGGAATAACTATTACAAAGTTCAATATAAGAATGCCTTTTTGGGTTCCTATGGCAGGAAGATTGGAACGGTGTACGACGGATTAGACGATTTTGAATTAGTTTTGCCTAAGTTTAATACATCCTACAGGTTTGAAAAAACGAGTACGGATAAAGTTCAAAATTACCAAGGAAGCTTTGAAGATACGCTTGTTAATAAATCAATATTAAATATTAATGATGTATTTATGAGAGATATGTATTCATGTTATTTAGATGGTGTATTATATCCCTATGGTAAAATAACAAATAATCTTAATACAAAAGGACCAAGAATCCTATTTATTAGAGACTCCTATTCATCCTCGCTTGCTGCATTCTTATCAACCACTTGTAGTGAAGTAGATGTTTTATATCCCAATCAATATAAGGGAGATATAAAACAATTTATAGAACAGAATCACTATAACTTGGTAATATTCTCAGGCTACTGCGGAACTTTAAGACCAGATTTATATTGGTATCTTCCCAAATAGGGTTGTATGAAGAAGATAAATAAAATTAGAATACTTATTGTGTTTTTATCGATATGTATATTAGCAGCAGCCATATTTGCTTTTTGGTGGAAAGTGTTTGGTAAGAAACATAACACTAAAGTAGCTGAGGTAATAAAAAATGAGAATATAAGCAAAAAGGGTGAATGGAAGCTTATTTGGAACGACGAATTTAATGGGAATAAGCTTGATCTAACAAAATGGGATTATGAAATTGGTAATGGATATAATGGATGGGGTAATAATGAACTGCAGTACTATACAAAGAATAATGTATCAGTTGCTAATGGCAAGCTAATAATTGAGGCTAAAAATGAGAAGGTTGGAACTAAAGATTACTCATCAGGCAGAATATGTACAAAGACAATGAATGGGGATGCATTATTCTCAACTACTTATGGAAAAATAGAAGCTAGGATTAAATTACCCGCAGGTACAGGGTTATGGCCTGCTTTTTGGATGCTGCCAGTAGAGGATGCTTATGGACAATGGCCCCTTTCAGGCGAAATAGATATTATGGAGGCTAGAGGAAGACTTTTAGATAAGATACAGGGGGCAATACATTATGGAGAATTGAGCCCAAATGATAAACAAAGCTATGGGCTGTATTCTTTCCCTAATGGTGAAAATATCACCGGATATCATACTTATTCTATAGAATGGAATGTAAATAAAATTATCTGGTATGTAGACGGTAAGGAATACTTTAGTGAGAGTAATTGGTATACGTCTTCTGAGGATAAAACTAAAAGCTATAATTATCCGGCTCCCTTTAACCGTTCTTTTTATCTTCTGTTGAATTTAGCGGTTGGAGGGAAATTTGATGAAGACAAGATACCAAATAACGCTAATCTGCCTGGAAAGATGGAAGTAGATTATATAAGGGTTTATGAAAGAACTGGTGTAAATGCTAAGAATATAGGAGAAACGGATAGCCATCAACATGACACTAACAAGGAAAATGATGTATCCTCTGAAAAAGTTGACAATCCTTTAGATACAGAGCATTTTGATGTTGGCTATGATAAGTGGGCTGTTTATTCTACGCAGGCTTTTGTGGAAAACATTGATAATAACAGTGTATGTAAAATTGAAGCGAAACCAAGTCATAATTGGTGGGATTCTATGTTTATATACAATAATTTAAACATGAAAGGTAATATTACCTATGAGTTGAGTTTTCGTGCCAAAGCCTCATTAGAAGATCAGTTGTTTATGGTAACCCTTGAAGATTCAAAATATAATGTTGAATTTCAGAAGTCTTTCCTTGTGGGAGAACAATGGAAGGACTATAAGTATAGAGTTAAAATAAAAGGCGACTCCCTTCTATCATTAAAATATATGTTGGGGGCAGTTGCGAAGGAATGTTCCCTATATTTAGATGATGTATCAATTAAGGTGTTAGGTTAGTGGTTATCATTGTAAAAGTGGGTATATTCTGCTTTACACCATAGTAAATATATTGTATCATAATAATAACTTAATATTTAGATTATGATAAAGGCAAACTTAAGGAAACTTAAGGACGCAAAGCTATAGGGGCTAAATTCCTGTGTGGAAAAAGCCAGCCAGTTACCGATATTCATGCTATTTAAAGCTGTACGTCGGTACAGCTTTTTTTATTATCGGTATAGCTTTTTTACTTTAACAAAAAAGGAGATAGTTAGTATGAATAAAAAAGTATTAAGATCAGTGGCAATTATTTTATCATTAGTAATTATTTTTATAAGTTCAGTTAATGTTGGCAAAGTAAATGCCGCAACATCTACTAGGAAAATATATGAAGGAGCATGGTTAGGGACATGGCCAAATAAGCAAAATGCTGATATTGAAAATTATACACAATTAACAGGCAGACCTCTTGGTGTGGTGCATACCTTTGTGAATACAAATCAAAATTTTAGCGTTTGGACTCCATTTATGGATTACGTAAATAGTTCTAATGGTATTAATCTCTTAACTATTGAAACATTGAAACCTGATAATACTCAATATAATACAGTTGAAATAAACAATGGAGCTTTAGATAGCTATTTTACGACATTGGCAAATGATATGAAAGCATGGCAAAACGGGCAAACTATATGGGTAAGAATAATGCATGAAGTAAACGGAAATTGGTACGGATGGAGCATTGGTGATAGTACAGTAAATACTAATCAAACTTATATTAACGCCTACAGAAGGATTGTTAATATTTTTAGAAAAAATGGAGCTAAAAATGTAAAGTTTATTTATAATATAAACTGCGATAATGTTGGGCAAAATGCATCCTATATGGGGGCTTATCCAGGTGACTATTATGTTGACTACGTATCAATTGATGGTTATAACTGGGGTACATCTCAAAGTTGGAGTACATGGAGATCCTTTGATAATATCTTTAAGGTGCCTTATCAAGCTTTATGCAGCGGTACTACAAAACCTGTGATTTTAGCTGAATATGCTTCTTCAGAACTTGGAGGAGATAAGGCTAGTTGGATTCAAGATGCAGGGGCTAAGATTAAATCTAGCACTTATTCAAGAATATACGCCGCTGTTTGGTTTAATCAAAATAAAGAAACAGATTGGAGAATTAACTCCAGTACAAGTTCATTAAAAGCATATCAATCTTTGAGTTTTAAGTAAGTTTAAAATAAGGGGTTGTCGCATTAAGAAATTAGTACGCAGTATAGTGTTCTGCAAATATAAAGTTTGCACAATATTATTGTAGTATTCATACTTAGTGCAACAGCCCTTTTAATATTTCATCCTTCCTATAGGAGCGCAATTATTTACTTCTTCCTGCAAATATAAAAAACTTATGTATAATTTGTGATAACTATTTTAAGCTATTGTTGAGACAAACTTCCCGATATAGTATTATAATATTAGGATAATTGTTAATGAAATGAGGAGTGTTTATGGATATAAAACAAAGTGCAGCTCTTGCAAAAAATGCATCAATAAAACTTTCAAACTGTGATTCAGATTTAAAAAATAAAGCTCTTTTAGAAATTTCAAAAGGCTTGATTGCTAGAAAAGAGGAAATTTTAAAAGCTAATAAAGAGGATTTGGAGAATGGGGTTAAAGAGAACTTATCTGATCCAATTTTAAAGCGTTTAAAGTTTGACGAAAATAAAATTGAGGATGTAATAAGTGGAATTGAAAGTCTTATAAATTTGCCAGATCCAGTAGGCAAAACTTTAGCGGCTACTGAGCTAGATGAAGGACTAGAATTATATAAGATTAGCTGCCCAATAGGTGTCATAGGTGTTATTTTTGAATCAAGACCAGATGCTCTAGTTCAAATCTCAACTCTATGCTTAAAAAGTGGTAATGCAGCACTATTAAAAGGTGGAAGAGAAGCTGTAAATACAAATAGAATTCTATTTGATGTTATAAGGACAGCTGCTGAAGCAGTAGGATTGCCAGAGGGATGGCTCCATCTTATAGAAACTAGAGATGATGTAAATGAAATGCTTAAAATGGATAAATATATAGACTTAATAATACCAAGAGGTTCTAATGAATTTGTTCAATATATAATGAATAACTCTAAAATACCAGTTATGGGTCATGCGGACGGCATATGTCACTGTTATGTAGATGAAGCTGCAGATTTAGATATGGCTGTAAATATTGTTGTTGATTCAAAAACTCAATATGTTTCAGTTTGTAATGCTACAGAAACATTACTTGTAAATGAAAAAATAGCTGCTGATTTTCTACCAAAATTAAAAATTGAGCTAGACAAGAAAAATGTTGAGCTAGTAGGCTGTGAGAAAACTCAAAATATCATAGCTGTGGCTGCTGCTTCAGAGGAAGATTGGAAAACAGAGTATCTTGACTATAAGCTTTCGATAGAAGTAGTAGATAACTTAAAAGCTGCTATAGACCATATCAACAACTATAGTTCTGGTCACACGGAAGCAATAATCACTGAGAATAGTGAAAATGCAGAGGAATTTATGAACCTAGTTGACTCTGCAAATGTATTTTTAAATTGTTCTACTAGATTTAGCGATGGATTTAGATATGGTTTTGGTGCTGAAGTTGGAGTTAGTACTAGTAAGCTTCATGCTAGAGGCCCTGTTGGTTTAGATGGACTTCTTATATATAAATATAAACTATTTGGAAAAGGTCATATCGTGGCTGATTATGCCAGCAAAAAGAAAACTTTTAAACATAAAAAATTAATATAATAAACAATGTGCTGCAATAGGTTATAATTTTTGCAGCACATTGTTATTTATAAGTTTGATCCTGTATTTGTTTCTCAGGTTTTTATAAGCCTAAAGGTTTCTCCTAAAGGGATAAATGGGGACTATCGATTTAAATAATTAACTAAAACAGCTGAATGGTTTAAAGGGGAGTCTATATATAAGAAACGCCCTTTTAAACTACTCAGCTATTTTTCTATATGAAGATACTGCAAAAGAATAGAGCTACATTATGCCTTGAATATAATTTGTTAAATGGACAAAATATAAAAACATAGGATAAATATCTGCTCAAAGAAGACAAAAATATATTTAATTATGTTACAATATATCTAAAAATATGATAATTATAGACAAGAGTCCTAAATAATAAACCTGGGGGCTAACAACAGTTAATCTATAGATATAAAAATTTATAAATAAATAATGAATTTTTATAGTTAACTACGTGCATAATATATTTGGGTGATAAATATGAAATATTATGCTATTGGAGAGTTTGCTGAGCTAATTGGAAAAACTGAGCAGACCTT